>CAZKOB010000019.1:0-38696 GCA_964554265.1 uncultured Bacteroides sp.
CAAACTAACAGCATAGATTTAACATACCCACAGGGTTTTAGGACTGACCCGTTTTCTTACGCCTCCGTTGGGCTTGGGTATCTCTACTCTGCCCACCGGCTGCGGTCGGGATTCCCTCGCTAAGATTGAACGCTTGATTTCTGCATAATTCTCCGTCATATAGGTGGCAAGCTGGTCTACGCTCATGCCGTCGACGCCACCCGCGACTCTGTTGCCAATTACTTGTTCCTGCGCGAGTCGGATATTGCCCTCATCAAGTATTCTTTCTATTAGACTCATGTTTCCGTCTTTCTTAATTTCCGCTGTCAGACAATCGGCTTAGCTTGGCGATGCTTCGGCCCGTTACGTCTTACCTGAACATCTGATCAGCCTTCTGTCGTGACACATACATTGTCGATTGACGTTCCAAATCATTCGGCCCTCCGCCTTGGCATACTCGATGTCGGCTACTTCGGCCTCTGCTGACTCCTCGGCATCCGTTGTTACTATGGTCATGAGCCACTGCCGAGGACTCACGGGATAAGCCTTGCATCTTCCATCGTTTACTCGCCCGATCTACGCATCAAGGTTACGGTTGCCTTTGGGGACTTCGATGTCTCTTGCCATCTTGTCCGCTTGATACGCCTTGGTATCGGATTTCGGTCCGTCAAGCCACGATTTCGCTATCGCTTCTTCTCTCCCATGGGTCGCCCCTTGATACTTGCGAGTCGCTATGGGGTTCGTCGGAAACTACGCCCCGTATGGACTTCCACCACAGATACATGACATGCCCGTTATACCGAAAAAGTCCCGAAGTATTTGACTTCAGGACTTTGCTTGATTTGCTTTCAGAGTTTGCGGTGCGTACGAGACTCGAACTCGTGACCCCATGCGTGACAGGCATGTATTCTAACCTACTGAACTAACGCACCTTCTATTCTGGGAAGTTGTTCTGACAACCTCGTTTCTATTTTGCGAGTGCAAAGGTAGATGTTTTTTGTTTTAATAGCAAATTTTTTACGTGAAAAAACGAGAAAAATAGGCGAAAAAAGTAAGAAAATCCATTTCTCATGGTGGAAAAAGGGCTATCAGATATTTGCTTGCCGTTTGTGACGACAATGAAAAGCTTTTTATTGAAAATCATCATAACATAACTTTAACTGTAAAATATTACATTAAAATTCTATTTGATGTGTTTCCGGAAAACCTTTTACTTCAGTATGGCTTTTATTTTTGCTGTTACCGTATCGTATGCCTTCTCCCAATCAGTATCGATCGAGAATGGTGTATATGTTTGCTTGTCATTGACGTAGCAATAGACCTTCTCTTTATCGTTGTCGTTAAAAAGTGGATTGGAGAGGGATGCTTCACGATAACAGTTGATAACTTCAAGGCGTTTTTCTGTTGAAATACTGCGTGCTTTGAGTATATCCGATTCAAAGTCTGTTACGAAAGAGGCAAGATTTACAGCTTGGGAGTCATAAAAATAGCTGTCCTTTTCAAGTGCACGTTTCTTTACTTGAGAGGTGATGTAATTCAATACAGTTACTTTGAACTGGTTGATTTGTATCTGCTCTTCGCTTGATTCCGGATTGTTTACAACTGATATTGCTCGCTCATATACTGTCTTATAAAGGGATTGTGCGCATATCTCCATGTTATAGGCGAAAGCTATACATAATATAATCAATAATCTTTTCATTTTCATTTGGTTTTATAGATGTTTATATATGTTTGATTATGCAAATGTATTACTTTTTATTTTCCGTACCAAAGCGTTTTGTATATTTAACAGTGCTTCTTTCCCTTTTTTTAAGGTTGGGGATGGGCGATATAGTATGAGTCTGATAAGTTGCCATTGTTTGCAAATGAAATGGTCGATGATTTTATGATTATGCTATAATATTGAAATACAATGAATTTATGCGCGAGTTCAGTTTAGAATGTAGGGACAAATGCAATTTGTCGTATTTCATTCTTTTGCATATACGTGTTGCATCGCCTTCCTTCAGCCATTTTGTGGAATGTCCGCTATCAGATTCAACGTATTGAACCCACATGGATATTACAGAATGCCTGCTGAATACAAAGTAGTGTCTTCCCCTGAATCTTTGTGCAGGCATATCCGACAGCTTTTTTCCTGTGAACATTCGGTCTTTCTCAGGGGCATTTATTCTTTCTTTTTGACACTAAGCCCATCCATCGCGGACGGAATCTTTTTAACACAATTAAGATTCATTTACACTTGTTCGATTGCCTGTTTTTTGATATTTCAGAGATAAGCAACTGACAATCAATAGAATACCATTTTAGTAAAACGAAGTGGTTTCAGGTGCAAGAAGTAGAGGTGGGGACAAAAATAGGATATGCTGATAATCAGAAAGTTATAAAAATTTTTGTCTAAGATTCCTGTTTTTCGCCACCAAAGCCCATCTTTGTTTTCCGTGGCATTGAAAAGTCCGGTTATGATTTTTTAAGAAATCAATTTGGGGCAATACCGGATTTCAGCCCGAAAAACGGACTTTCTCAAGCTCGTTCACCTTGAAAATAAATTTCTTTCACCTTGAAAATATTTTTAAAGTGCCTTTTAAACAAGTTTGGTTCACCTTGAAAATTTATTTCCAGCGTACTCTTTTTTTCAGCCAAGGTACATACAAATGTGAATAAATATATTTTTGCAAGGTAGAATTTGTATTATTTTCACATTTGAGATTCAAGGCCTGAAAACGGCCTCAGAATCGCACAAATGGAACTTTGGTCGGGTTCGGCCGAATTTATGCGATTCTGCGAGGCCTTGATTTTAACATTTCAGATTGTCAAAAAAAACTTGTAATTTTATGACAAGGATGCGATGAGATGTTTTTTTGGTGACACGATGACGAGTCAGGACACAAAAACTTGCAAGATTACCAATTTTTATAGGATTCTCTTAAACCGAACTCGCGTAGTTGTAGAGTATTTCTAAAGGTCCTTGTATGGATTTCAAAATTGTTTTCATTTTATTGGATGTTTCATATAATTCTGCTATCTTATTTTTGCATATGCATATCTCATGTTCCAACTGGAGTTTCTTAGCTTCCAACGCCATATTTTCTGCTATTGTTCTGCGTCTTATGTCGCTTAATTCTTTTTCTTTTTTCTCTACCTCCTCTTTCTTCTGATGCAATTCAACTTCTAATTTATGAAATCTCTCCATTTCGGATTTCATTCTATGTTTGTCATCAATAAGGTTGCGATTTTGTGTCAACATCTCTCTCTTTGTCAGGACATGAGGTGACAAAATCAGTTTTTCTGCCCTTTTGTACCTTTGCATCAAATCGGAGCTTGCCCCATCAACAGGGTTTATAAAAACAGGATTTCCGGCATTTTCCAAGAATGAATCGTCAAGAGCAATACCATATTCTGACATCCGTATTTGAGAAAGCATATCAGTCAAAGCCTTACAAACAGATTTTCCATCTTGCATAAAACTTTCTTTTATGTAGTGTGCCTGTTCTTCTCTTGATATGATATTTTCCAAAACAGTCTGTTCATACAATATCTCAAAGATGTTGAAAACGGTTTTCAGGCACGAAATGAATATGTTAGTTCTAAATGTAATTGCAAAAAATCCTCCCAGCCTCCCTGTTTTGTCCAAGATGCCTCTTCTTGCATAAGTGTAATAGCAATAAATATCCTGATCGATGACTTTGGTTTTCACAATCATTGAGGGAGTGTTATCATCTAATTTCATTCCATAAAGACTTTCCACATATAAATCTTTCAATCCTTTGTTGGAATAGACAATGTGTCCATTTGGTGTACCGTGTATAAAAATATCAATCATAATCAATACAATGTAAAAGTTTTAGAACCGAGGCATATATTTCCATACCAGATTTCAAATCGATATTTCCCTTTCCCGTAATGCCCTTTACTTTTGCTTCCCCATCCTAACAAACTACAGGCATTTCCGCTTCCGCTTGAGATAGTTACGCTTTGGGTATAGGAATATCCTTCGGGAGATTTATTCCCTGCTCTTAAAATACCTGATGAATCATACAGCTTGACATGTAATGTAATACTTTCTCCGCTTCTTATACCTGTATATATTATTTGAGGACTCAGAAACATGCTGTTTGAAGCATAGATTTTTTCTCCATAATTGGTTTGAATATTACTGTTATTATCTATATTTCCCACTTGTATGTCGTCAATCAGCAATGGGATAGACAAAGAAATCGCCTCTTTGAACTCTTCAAGAGATTTTTCCGTCTCCATTCGTCTGTTTGTTTCTTCAGACAGTGAATATTGCAAATTTGCTATTTGCTTTGTCTTTTTATCAATTTCCTCGTCTTGTTTTGATATGACACTTCGTTGTTTTGATATGACAGCTTGTTTATCCTTTATTTCCTCTTGTTTGCTTCTGATATTCTTGTTTGCCTGATCCAGCTGACCTTGTGCCGTATTCAGCGTGTCTTTCAGAAAATACAGTCCGACTCCACTTCCTATTAACAGTACACATAACAGGATGACATTGCGAAACTGTTTCTTTTGTTTCTTAATCTTTGCATTTTCGGCCTGCAAGTCATAGTTTTCTTTTTTCAAACGGTCGTTTTCTTTGGAAATCTTTGATAATACACCTCTATAGTTGTTCATCTGAGAGGTGTTGTAATTCTTGGACTTGTAAATGTAGGTGTATCCGTTTGTATAGGAGGACTTGACAATATCGTCGGTTGGATCATCGATAGAGAAATCTTTCACAGAATCTTTTGCTGTGGCATAGCTGACAGGAGGAAGCCGTTTTGCCTTATCCCCAATACGGTCGAATCCGGCACGGAGCGATTCGGAAAGCAGGTCTATCTCCTCCTTGTTCAAGTGTAGTATGCCGACAGAAGTTGTTATCTCACCATTGTCGCTAAAATGTATCAGTTGCCCTTTTGATACCATGCTGGATATGGTGTTTTCAAATAGAGAAAACAGACCGTCAGTGCAGTCCAGATATAATCCGTTCAACATCACACACAATCCGATATATCGGTCATTCATGATTTTGCGCACATATCCATAGTACATCAAGTTGCCATCACGATGGATGGCAACTTGTGTCGTTGATTTTGCACCGGCATAAAACTGCTTGAATACGCTTGCTGTGTAATCGTCAGGATATTGGCTGTAACCGCTATTAAATTCACCAAATAAATATACGGTAGCGTTCATCTGCTTATTGTTTCAGTTTGAAATTGATGGTCTTGTTCTCGTTGTCAACCGAATATGCGGCAACCCGGTCCAGCACCTCGTTTCCCAAAAGAAGCGGTGCGTTATCGTTGGCAGAAACCACAGCTGTAACTTCAGGACAGCGAATCTTCCCGTCTATGATGACTTCCTTTAGATTGATGACCATATTCTCCACAATGCTTCCGTCTGCAATCTGTGACTGAGAGACACCGAGAACATCGTCCTTTGTCAGATAGCCCTTTTGATACAGGTAGTTTGCCTCTGCCACCGAAATGAGTGTGCCGGAACATCCTGTGTCGAAAATCATCTCGAAGCCGAAACCATTGACGGACACTTTGACATACTTCACTCCGTTCTTCTCTGTGAAAGGCACAGATATGACACTTGCATCCATCATTCTTTCATCGTCGGAACTGCTTTCATAGCTATACTCTAAGGAGTCGGAATATTCATCAGACATGCTGTCATAGAATACGGCCTTTTTCTTTTCTTCTCCGCATGAGACAAAGAGCAGAAAAGATAATATAAGAGATATTGCTTTCATACTAATAGTTGTTTACAACACTTATTGGTCTTGAAAGAACCGTATCACCACCAATCACATAATATATGGTGTATTTACCTTCTCTGTTGAAATTAATCCTGTCGTTTGAAATATCGGCATCACGACAAGCAAAATGACCTTGCAAATAAACATCATCACTAACGCCTGTTACTGATAGTGTGTATTCTTTATTTATCTGCAGTTTTGTTATTTCTGCTATATCAATAGATGCTCCTGAATATTTATTTTTTAACTCTTCTTTCTTGTTCTTTTGTTGTACACTATCGGCATCTTTGTTATCAACATTTTCGTCTTTTTGTACCATATTCTCTGAAAAATCATTGTTACTATTGCAACTATTATAGATGCTTATCCCAAAAATTGCAAGTAGAATGACGATAACAAAAATTCGAAAATAAGAAATTTTTCTACCATTTGGGGGCTCACTCGGATTTTGTTCACCATTTTTGTCTTCTTGATGATTATTGTTTTCATCATTCGTCACAGGTTCTTCACTATCATACTCTTGACAGTTTGTTGTTTGGAGACTTTTTACTTCTGACTTATTTTCTTCAGTATTTTCGCTATTCCTTTGATTGCAAGATTTGTTTATTTCATCTATTTTCTTTTTTAGAGCATTAGCCTCATCAGTTGGATGCAACGGTGAAATTGAAATACAAGCATATTGCCTCATGTAGTCTGTAATCTTTTCCGGATTACAATCAATCAAATTCACTCTTTTTGTTTCGTTTATTTGCGAACTGTTTTTATTGAATTTTTCCAAATCAATAATATTGCTGTTAGAAGAGAATGTAAGCAGATATTTGTTTATCTCTTTTTCAATTGCACCTAATTCATAGCCTTCTTTTGCTTGATATTTATCAAAATCCTCAATTTTATATTGGAATTTCTCACCTTTTTTTTCCAATATCTGGTTTACAATGAAACTATTAAATGTAGCATCCAAAAGGAAATAAATATTGGAAACATACGAATAGTAACAGTCAAGACGCAGTGTCAGCGCAAAATAGCTTCCAGAACGGGCTGCTTTATCTCCTGATATGTCTTTGCGATAATAAGTGTAATAGTAGACTTCCTTATGTGAGTTATAGTCCTTTTTCTCCTCCACCCACATTTGTACGTCTGCCTCTACCTCCTTGATAGAACTACTACCAAACATACTGTCTATATACAGTTTGTCATACTTCTGAACATCACCCCAAGTCTGGTGGCCATATGGTGTTCCGTGAACATATAGTTTTACATCCATTGTTTTACCCTCTGATTTTATTCATGATACATTTCCAAAGCCTGACACAATACTCACGAGGTCCTTCCTGATAAGTAACTCCGGCTAATGATTCCGTATAAGTCCCCGTTTGGAACGGTACAAACTCACAATTATATTTCTTGAATAGTTTTGTGATAGGGTTCTGGTTCTTGAATGGGGCAAAAATGCCGGGATAATCATTCTTAACCTCTCTGAGAGCAGATGATATGTTGACGTCCCCAATTCCTCTTACACAGTTTGTAAGGTCTATCTTGTTGAGGACAAATATCACACTGTCTTTTGAGCGCATCCTTTGTTTCAGCTGCGCTATTTTTGTCACATAATTCAGCCGGTCAGTGGGATTTTTCCAGTTTGGTTCAACCATAATGGTCCAAACCTTCCTGTTGTTATCCGAGATGATGGTATTCACATAATTCGGAAAATTTTCATCCGGTCTGGTCGGATTGAAATAATATTCTCCCGGTGCTTCCAGTATCTGGCAGATGCGCCGTGCGTCTTTTATTACCTCTACCAGCATGAAACTTACTCTGTCAGTCGCCTCGGCTGCTTTGCTGCTATTCATGGTCTCATTAAAACGTTTACAAATGAAGGCATAGTTCGTGTCTTCTGTCGGACGGAATGAGCGGATGGGCGACACCGTATATCCCTCTGATTTCAGAAAACGGGTCATGCGCACCAATGTCATGCTTTTTCCACATGACGGAGGACCGAACAGCACAACCAAAGGTGCTTTTTTGTCGGATACTGTCACCGTAATGCTGTTTGCGTCACTCTGTTCAGCTGCTGTCAGTCCATGTATTGTGGAATTCGGCTGCTTTTTAAGATGATTGTCTGTATTGCCATTGTCCTGATTGTCTGTAGGATTTTGCACCGGATCTGTTATTGTGATTGGCATAATAGTATTGTTATTTGATAGTCTATATAAAGTTTTTAATCCTCACGTTTCTTGAAAGCTATGTCGAAAAACACAAACGCCGCCACATCGACAAGTATAGATATGAGCACCCAAAAGATGAATCCGCGTCCTTTGTATTCGCCTTTGATGAAATCCTCCCATACCTCAAACACGCTTATCATGCGCTTTACCTTTGTCACCGCATTGGACGATGTGTAGGCTGTCAGGTCTGTCTCGTCCTTGAAATCCACAAACTGCTTGTATGTGCGGATAGTCGCATAGCTTTCATTGAGGCGGTCGCATATCGACTTGATGTCTTTTGCGTTGTTCAGGTCCAGTGTACCATCCTCAATATATTTCTTTACCAGTTCAAGATTCTTATAGTCATTCTTGGCTTGCTCCTGATGATGATTGTTTGCCGGAGTCATTTCCTTGATGATATTCATCTTCCTTACATCCATAAGAATGTATATTTTAGTCCGGTACGCGTCATACAGCTTCTCCCGGTCCTGCATGGATTTTCCCTTGTAGGTCAGTGGCTCTATCTTGGCAACTCCCAGAATTTCTGCAAAAGCACGCAGTATTTCCTTTGATTTAGGTCCGAATCCCGGATTCGCCTCATTCACGATTTCCGCTTTCAGCTCGCCAAGTTTGATGTTTATCCTGTTTTCAAGTTCAGCCAGACGGACTTGGATTCTTGTCTCAGTCGTTACATTGTCGCGTATCTGAATCAAGTACCCCTCAGTAGCGGCAATGTCGTTCGTTACCTTGTCATGAATGACGCTGCGATAGAAAAAAGTATGCGTGTTCGTAGGCATACTGCATACCAGCCAAAAAATGAGGAGAATGATTATTCCCCCGACAAGGCGCCATCCGCGGTTCTCCACATATATATTTTGGTTGAGACTGTCTACAATCAGTTTCGTGCCCCAAGAGGCGATAAAGAAAAAGCCGACTGTCACTACCCAGCACATAGCCAACGGCCATGACGACAACAAAAGGTGCAACGATTCTGCTGTTGCCCAACAACTTACTGTCGCAAATGCAAGAAACGCTACAGCAGAGAATAATTTGAGATAACTGTTTCCGTTCATAGAAATATAAATTAATTGATTATTAGATTATTGTTTCTGTTTTTCGTATTTGTACTTATGCTGGAAGAAATATGTCTGCAAAACTGTCAGGATTTGAATGTATAGTAAGATATTTTCTAAATGTGCTTTTTGTTTGATGGAGGAGAATATGGGTAGCTTGTCCTATGTGGATAGGAATCGGTACTACCTTATTATATAAGGTGATGTTGGATTGTGCAATTGTTCTATACATATATCGTTGTCTTTAGTTTAAGGATTAACCCTAAAGACATAAAAAAGCGTGGAATCGTCCTGTTGTCCGTTCCACACACTGAGGCTCTTGCATTGCCTATCTAAGTCGAACAGACAACGTCAGAGCCCACGCCGATATGAATAAACGTTCCGTTATGAGACCTATATAAACAATGATGCTCTATCCGAAAGGATATAACACGTGCTTACAAGGTCCCAACGGGATTGATATAATCACACCCGGGGCATCTACCGTTGACTATATTCGAGACTTAGATACTGAGAGTTTGCAAGATTTCAGTGTGTCTCAAACACAGCGTCGAGTAAACGCCTTCATTATGTCCCGGACTATGCTTCCCACCCAATTCCGCTTTATACAGCCTGAGCGGTTTCTCGATTCGGCTGTATTCAGCTCGGCGCAGGCAACTCGTTTAAGTGTCTTGGAAAATAAGTTTTCCAACGACAATCGTAAAAAAGAGTTGTTGTTCAGTCCATATGCAAAGATATTAAATATTTTTTGAATGATGAAATTTACCGGAGGAAAAGCAGGGCAACCGCATCAATTTTTTCCAGAAAGTTAAAGCATTGATTATCAAATATACTTTTCTGCGCATCTATACAACATGCAAAAATAACCATGATTGACTATCTATTAGTTGCAATTTCAATGGCTTTAAGCCGATGTATCCACAGACTTTCCCAGAGACATTTCTTCTTTCTTTTTGACACTAAATCCACTCATATCAAACAGAGTTTTATTAACATAATTAAGATTCGTTTGCACTTTGTCGATTGCTGAATTTTTGAAGATTTATTGATAAAGAATTGATAATCAACAAAATCCTATTTCAACAAAACGACGTGGTTTTAGGTATATAGAGTATGGATCGGTATAAAATAGGATATATTGATAATCAGCAAGTTATAAAATTACTTGTCTGAAGTGTCTGTTTTTCGCTGCCGGAATCCATCTTTGTTTTTCGTGAGATTGAAAAAATCGGTTATGATTTTTTAAGAAATCAATTTAGTCAATACCGGATTTCAACCCGAAAAACGGACTTTCTTGAATTTGTTCACCTTAAAAATAAAATTCTTTCACCTTGAAAATGTTTTTAAAGTGCCTTTCAAAAAAATTTGGTTCACCTTGAAAATTGGCCTTCCGTGTACTCTTCTTTCAGGCGAGGCATGCGAGAATGTGAATAAATGCATCTTTTCGAAACATAAATTGTATTATTTTTGCATTTGAAGATTAAGGATTGAAAACAGCCTCAGAATCGCACAGACGGAACTTTGGTCGGGTTCGGCCGAATTTACGCGATTCTGCGAAGTCTTGTTTTTAACATTTTCAGATTGTCAAAAAAACTTTTATTTTTATGACAATCAAATACGATGAGACGTTTTTTTGATGACACGATGATGAAGTCAGGATACAATACGTGCAAGATTACCAATTTTTACAGGACTTTCTTAAACCGAACTCGCGTAAATGGAAAGAAATATGCGCTTCTCACCGACAGATTTACGGATATTTTCAATCGACCGGCAGTAAAAAAATCTCCACAACATCCATTCTACATCGGATACAAGAACTTTGTTCAGTTATTTTTAATATCAATAGAATAATATTCCCAAATAAAACATTTCTATTGTCTCTTTTTCCCAAAACAAATATCTTTGCAACAGAAAATGTCAGAAGTGACAAACCAGACAACAAATTACAAAAAAATATAACATCATGGAAAGAAGCAAACTTCACTTTGAGACCTTACAACTACATGTAGGGCAGGAACGGCCGGATCCGGTTACAGACGCACGGGCAGTGCCCATCTATCAGACAACAAGCTATGTGTTCCGCAATTCGCAACATGCGGCAGACCGATTCGGACTGCGCGATGCCGGCAACATTTACGGACGACTCACCAACTCCACACAAGGTGTGTTTGAGGAGCGTGTGGCCGCATTGGAAGGCGGGGTGGCGGGTCTTGCCGTGGCAAGCGGTGCCGCAGCCGCAACCTATGCCTTGCAGAACATCCTCGGTGTAGGCGACCACATCGTCGCGGCCGACAATCTGTACGGAGGCTCCTTCAACCTTATCACCCATACACTTGCCCATCAGGGTATCACCAACACCATTGTCAACGTGCATGATTTGAATGCCATTGAAAACGCCATCCAGGAAAACACAAAGGTGGTCTACGTGGAGACTTTCGGAAATCCAAATTCCGATGTGACGGACATCGCCGCCGTGGCAGAAGTGGCCCACCGCCATCACATCCCTCTCATTGTAGACAACACCTTCGGCACTCCGTACCTCATCCGCCCTATCGAGCATGGTGCTGACATCGTGATACATTCAGCCACAAAATTCATCGGCGGACACGGTTCAAGTCTGGGGGGTGTGATTGTCGACGGAGGAAGATTCGACTGGAAAGCCAACGCAGACAAGTTCCCGACTCTCGCCAAGCCGGATTCAAGCTACCATGGAGCCATATTCGCCGATGTTGCCGGTGCAGCCGCATTCGTAACACGTATACGCGCCGTCATCCTTCGCGACACAGGCGCAACAATTTCCCCTTTCAATGCGTTTATACTGCTACAAGGACTTGAAACATTGTCTCTCCGTGTGGAACGTCATGTGGCCAATGCACTCAAAGTGGTGGAATACTTGTCCAGACATCCCAAAGTGGCAAAAGTCAACCATCCGTCACTGCCACTGCATCCTGACCATGAACTTTACAACCGGCTCTACCCTAACGGCGGAGGAAGCATATTCACCTTCGAGATAAAGGGAGGAGAAGCGGAAGCATGGAAATTCATCGACTCTCTGGAGATATTCTCACTGCTTGCCAATGTGGCAGACGTGAAGAGTCTGGTGATTCATCCTTATACCACGACACACTCACAGATGTCTCCTGAAGAACTCGCGCAACAGCATATCACTCCGTCGACCGTGCGGCTCAGCGTAGGTACGGAACACATCGACGACCTCATCGCAGACATTGAACAGGCATTGGAAAAAATATAATAAAAAAACGATATCACTATGGCAAGAATAGCACAAAAACTGACCGAACTGATCGGCAACACCCCATTGCTGGAGCTACGCTCATACAGCCAAACAGAGCACACGGAAAGCGTGGTGACAGCCAAACTCGAATATTTCAATCCGGCTGGAAGTGTCAAAGACCGCATCGCATTCAACATGATTAAAGATGCGGAAGACAGAGGCATACTCACTCCGGATGCCACAATCATCGAACCCACAAGCGGCAACACAGGCGTAGGACTCGCCTTCGTTTCGGCAGTGAAGGGATACAAACTGATTCTCACAATGCCGGACACGATGAGCGTTGAACGCAGGAATCTGCTGAAGGCATACGGAGCGACTTTGATACTGACTCCGGGAGCACAGGGAATGAAAGGCGCGATTGCCAAAGCGGAGGAACTTCGCGGCGCAACACCGGGGGCCGTCATCCTGCAACAGTTTGAGAATCCGGCAAACCCGGCCATACACTATGCCACTACGGCTGAAGAAATATGGCGGGATACCGACGGGCAAGTCGACATATTCGTTGCCGGAGTGGGTACCGGAGGCACAGTGAGCGGTGTGGGCAAGCGCCTCAAGGAACTGAATCCCGACATACACATTGTAGCCGTAGAGCCTTCCACGTCGGCTGTACTCTCGGGAGAACCTGCCGGCGCCCATAAGATCCAAGGTATCGGGCCCGGATTCATCCCAAAGACTTTCAGCAGAGAGGCCGTAGACGAGATATTCAAAGTAGACAGCGACGATGCGATACGCACGAGCAGGAAACTGGCTGCTACAGAAGGGCTGCTCGTCGGCATATCATCCGGAGCCGCCGTATATGCCGCCACAAAAATCGCCCAATTGCCGGAAAACAAAGGCAGGCGGATTATAGCCCTCTTGCCGGATACCGGTGAACGCTATCTGAGCACAATTCTATACGACACAGAAAATTATCCATTGTAACTTTTTTGATGATTGACGCTGTTTGCAAGACTCCTCCCATACTCCGACCAAACAGCGTCAATATCATTTTCAGATGTATTCGCAGACTCCTTCCGATCAGCCTTTGAGCCGTTCAACGCATCAACAAAAATTAAAAATGCAAATAAAAATGCACATCTTGCAGGAATTTAAAGCCGGCCGGATAGATGGATTTTACAATGAGGTCTATCCGTCATTGCTGTTGTATGCTTTACGTAATTTGGGTGAGGATGATGCTTTTTTAGGCGAGGATTGTGTGCAGGATGCCATTTTTGAAGCTTATCGCCGGCGCGACAAGTTTGATTCTCCGGCACAGTTCAAATCTTTTCTTTACAAGTGTGTATACAGCAAGGTTGTCACCCTGCAGCGGAAGAATCAAAGTTTCAACAATTACAGGGAGCAGACGAATGGCGGCCATTATGATATGCAGAGGGCTATCCTTGAACAGGAGACGCTTGATTTGCTTTATGAAGCGGTAGAGCGCCTGCCGGATGACTTGCGTCAGGTGCTGGAGCTGAGCTTCGGGGAAGGGTTGAAAAATGCAGAAGTGGTGGCACGCATGAAGATATCGGAAAGCGCGGTGAAGAAAAAGAAGATCCGCATGTTGGCCATATTGAGGAATATATTGGGCGATGAAGCGAATATGCAGTTGTTTTTGCTGATGTTTGCTGCGTTGGTGAAGTCAAAGAACGGATGTTGATTTCACAGACTCCTCTTAGATTCTTGTGCTTGTGAACCTCACCGGCTTACAAGTACAAGAATCTAAGAGGAGTCTGTGAAATACACCGGCAAAAAGACAACTGATTTTGCATAACTTCCCCTGACTTCGTCATCGTGTCACAAAAAAGTTCTCATTGCATCTGCTTGTCATTAATTTCAAGCATTTTCTGACAATTTGAAATGTTAAAATTCAAGGCCTCGCAGAATTGCATAAAATCGGCCGAACCTTACTGAAGTTCCGTCTGTGCGATTCTGAGGCCGTTTTCAAGCCTTGGACCTTATATGTAAAAATAATATAATTCACATCCCGAAAAGATACATTTATTCACATTCTTGTATGTTCCGTCCGAAAGAAAAGTACCCGGAAGACCGATTTTCAAGGTGAACAAAATTTTTTTAAAAGGCGCTTTAAAAACATTTTCAAGGTGAAGGAAATTTATTTTCAAGGTGAACGGGTTTGAAAAAGTCCGTTTTTCGGGCTGAAATTTGATGTTGTACAAAATTAATTCTTAAAAAAATTAAAACCTGATTTCTCAATGCCACGAAAAACAAAGACGGATTCCGGCAGCGGAAAACAAGAATATCAGACAAATAATTTTACAACCTGCTGATTATCAGTATATCCTATTTCTGTTCCTATCTATACTCTTTGTATCTAAAACTGCATTGTTTTGTCAAAATAGTATTTTATTGATTATCAATTACTTATCAATAAAATATCCCAAATTCAGCAATTAGCGAATTGTAAATGAATCCTAATTATGTTAATAAAAGTCCGTCCGCAATGGATGAACTTTGTGTCAAAAAGAAAGAAGAAATGTTCATAAGAAAGACCACAGCGAAAATCACAAAAACACAAGTTGGAGGAATCTGTGAATACACCGGCAAAAAAACAACTGATTTTATATTATCGTAGAAGGTAGGATTGTTCTGTTTTGAAGTTATATTTGCGTGTCACCTAAAACCGCAAATATAGAATCAGAATCTATTGATATGTAATCATCCTATAAGCCTTGGCATATTTTTCAACGAAGTCAGCAGAATGACTGTGATGTGTCTGTATTCATGTCTGTATTCATTATCGTCGGAAAATATTTTTTATTCTGCTTTATTTCTTTGTTCGATTGGTTTGCATTATCTTTGCAACTTGAAATAAATTTAAGGTAAAACAACAAAACAAGTATGGCTGAAACCAAATACATCTTTGTCACAGGAGGAGTTGCCAGTTCACTGGGCAAAGGTATAATCTCATCTTCAATAGGCAAGCTATTGCAAGCAAGAGGATACAACATCACAATTCAGAAGTTCGACCCCTATATCAACATCGATCCAGGGACTCTTAACCCTTATGAACATGGCGAGTGCTACGTGACAATCGACGGACAGGAAACAGACCTTGACCTCGGTCATTACGAGCGCTTCACCGGAATACAAACAACAAAAGCCAACAATATTACAACAGGACGTATATATCAGAGCGTCATTGACAAGGAGCGCCGTGGCGACTATCTTGGCAAGACAATACAGGTGGTACCTCATATCACAGACGAAATAAAGCGCGATATGAAATATCTCGGTGCCAAGGGCACATACGACTTTGTCATAACAGAAATCGGCGGAACTGTCGGAGATATAGAAGGACTTCCTTTCCTTGAAGCTATACGCCAGCTGAAATGGGAGTTCGGAAAGAATGCTGTTTGCGTGCACCTTACATACGTACCTTATCTTGCCGCAGCAGGAGAACTTAAGACGAAACCGACCCAACACTCGGTAAAAGAGCTGCAGAGTCTGGGCATCCAACCGGACATTCTTGTACTGAGAACAGAATATGAACTGTCAGACAACCTGAGACGCAAAGTGGCAAGTTTCTGCAATGTAGACAAAGAGTGTGTGGTACAGAGTCTCGACCTTCCTTCAATATATGAAGTCCCTGTAAAAATGCAGGAGCAGGGTCTCGACACCGCTATTCTCCGCAAGTTGCAGATGCCTATAGGCGAGACTCCGGGATTAGGTCCGTGGCGCAGCTTCCTTGAACGCAGACGCAATGCAACCGAAATAGTAGACATTGCGCTTGTGGGCAAGTATGACTTACAGGACGCATACAAATCCATCTTAGAAAGCCTTTCACAAGCAGGTACTTACAATGACTACAAAGTAAAGACCCACTTCGTAAACAGTGAAAAGCTCAACAAGGAAAATGTGGCAGAAAAGCTGAGCTTCATGAATGGTGTGGTAATATGCCCGGGATTTGGTCAAAGAGGTATTGAAGGGAAAATCGTGGCCGCAGAATATTGCCGCAAGAACAACAAGCCTACATTCGGCATCTGTCTCGGAATGCAGATGATGGTGATAGAATATGCACGCAACGTACTTGGCTATGAAGACGCCAACAGCCGCGAAATGGACGAGAAAACTCCGCATAATGTCATCGACATCATGGAGGAACAAAAGAATATCACGAACATGGGAGGTACAATGCGTCTCGGCGGATATGAATGTATAGTAAAGGAAGGCAGCAAAGCTTACGAGGCTTATCAATCCACTGAAATCATCGAGCGCCACCGCCATCGCTACGAGTTCAACAATGATTTCAAAGAGGAGTTTGAATCAAAAGGTATGGCATGTGTAGGTATGAATCCGGAAAGTGATCTTGTGGAAATAGTAGAAGTACCGGCAAATACATGGTATATAGGTACACAGTTCCATCCGGAGTACAGCAGTACAGTACTTAAACCACATCCACTCTTTCTGTCTTTTGTGAAAACCGTGATAGAAACCAAGAAGAAGTCCACTCCATCGAACAGTGCGAACTTTCTGTAAATACTTACAAAACATAAACACTAAAAACATTATATTATAATGAAGATGGACAAAAACACCTTGATAGGCTTCATCCTTATGGCATTGGTTGTCTTCGGCTTCATGGCTTACGAGAACCACACACGTAAGGAACAGCTTATTGAGCAGCAGAAGCAAGCCATAGTCGATCAGGCTGCCGAACAGCAGAAAATAAAAGCTGAAGCTATCGAGGCAGAGAAAAAAGCAAAGAAAGAATACGAGGAAAGGACAGACACGCTCAATCCTCTTTATCTGGCACGTCAAAAGAATGACGGTACGACTGTTATCGAGAATGAATTACTCAAACTGACTGTAGCCAACAAAGGAGGACAATTGTGCAGGGCTGAATTGAAAGACGAGACTTACAAAGGCCGTGACGGCAAGAATGTTGTGCTGTTCGACAGTTCAGACTATGATATGAAGTTTATGTTCTCAGGGAAAGAATATAACATTCTTACAGAAGAACTTTACTTCACACCGTTGAATGCGACGGAAAACTCTGTGACCATGAGACTGCCTGTTGCCGGAGGAAGCATAGACATCAAATATTCGCTTATTCCGGAATCCTACATACTGAATATGGAAGTATGTGCCGATGGTATAAGCGGCATCTTCCCGGCTAAAATCGGTTCGTTTGATATAGTATGGAATGAAAAGATACGCCAACAAGAGAAGGGATTTTCTTTTGAGAACCAACACAGCACAATAGCATATCGCAGTGTTGAAGACGACACAGACAACCTAAGCTCGACCGGAGCCGATGAGTTTGAAGACGAATTTGAACATGGAATACGCTGGATTGCATTCAAAAACCAGTTCTTCAGTCAAGTACTCATTGCCGATGAAAGTTTCAAGGTAGACACACTTTCGTCTCACCGTCTGAAGGAAGGAAGCGGATATCTCAAGAAATATGGTGCAGCCATGTCGGCAAAGTTTGATCCCTCAGGAAAGACTTCGACAAACATGAAGATGTATCTTGGTCCAAACAAGTTCTCTACCTTGAAAGAGAATGAGGAGTTCTGCGGAAACAGTGCAGATCTCGACCTTCAAAGCCTTGTATACCTCGGATGGCCGGTCATCAATCTCATCAACCGCTTCTTCATGGTATACTTGTTTGATTTCATGACAGGATGGGGAATCAACATGGGTATTGTATTGCTTCTGCTTACCATATTCATCAAAGTTCTTGTCTTCCCACTCATGCGCAAATCCTATTTGTCTTCAGCAAACATGCGAGTACTCCGACCTAAGATAGACGAAATAAGCGCACGCTACCCAAAGCCTGAAGATGCCATGATGAAACAACAGGAAATAATGAAGCTATACAGCCAGTACGGTGTTTCTCCTATGGGAGGATGTCTTCCGATGCTCATACAGATGCCAATCTGGATTGCATTGTTCAATTTCATCCCAAACGCAATAGAGCTTCGCGGACAATCATTCCTTTGGGCAGAGGATCTTTCGACTTATGACGACATCATCAAATGGGACTTCCACATCTGGGGAATAGGCGATCATCTTAGCCTGTTCTGTATCTTATGGTGTGTAGCGACAGTGCTTAACTCATGGTTTACGATGCGGCAGCAGCAAGATTCCATGACACCGGAACAGCAGCAACAGATGGGTATGATGAAATGGATGACATATCTGATGCCTATCATCTTCTTCTTCTCATTCAACGGATATTCATCAGGGCTCAACTACTATTACTTCATTTCAAGTATTATCGGTGTGGCAATGATGTGGTATTTGCGCAAAACCACAGATGATGCCAAACTTCTTGAAAAGCTTGAAGCAAGGTATCGCGAACGCAAACAGAATCCAAAGAAGAGTTCGAGTATGATGGAGAAATTTCAGGCAATGCAAGAAAAGCAGATGGAAATACTTCGTCAGCAGCAACAAATGCAGCAACAAAACAAGAAATAAAGCATAGTAAACGAAGAATGGAAAATTGAGAAAACAGTATTGTATTGTGAGTTTTATATTTCCACAATACAACAGACTCCCGGTTTTTCATTCTTCTTTATTTGTCTTGTTACTTTGAATCTTTACTACAATCTTAACAAAGCATTTTATGAATTATTCAACTTTAGCTATGTTGACAGCAGGACTCTTATCCACGGCTGAAGCAAAAGCCGGAGAAGACGCCACTTTCATCGGCCGACAAACTCCTGAACTGAGAGAGCGCAAACTCACTCCTGAAGCATTGTGGGCAATGGGACGCATAGGAGGATATGATGTGTCGCCTGATACCAAAAGCATTGTTTACAATGTGAGCTACTACAGTGTTGAACAAAACAAGAGCCATACGGTCATTTATACAATCGTCGCAGACGGTACAGACAGCAGCAACGGCAATCTTCTCACTTCGTCCACTTCAAGTGAACTTTCACCCCGATATATAAATCAGGGGAAACAGATTGCATATATGGCTCCGGACAATGACGGCATTATGCAACTGTGGACAATGAATGCAGACGGCAGTAACCGGAAGCAAATCTCCAAACTCAAAAAAGACATAGAGGATTACCAATTCTCCCCTGATGAAAAAAGCGTATTAGTGATCCACTCCGTTAAATACGGCAAAAGAACGACAGATATTTATCCGGACCTTCCTAAAGCAAGCGGTCGTGTCATCAATGAAGCAATGTTCCGTCATTGGGATGAATGGACAGAGACAATTCCTCATCCATACATATATCATTTTAACGGCACAGAATTGGCTACAGATCCAATTGATATATTAAAGGATGAACCATACGAATGTCCAATGAAACCTTTTGGAGGCATCGAACAGCTGGCATGGAGTCAGGACAGCAAGAAAGTGGCTTACACCTGTCGCAAGAAAACCGGACTTGAATACGCAACCAGCACAGATTCTGACATTTTCCTTTATGATATTGAAACGGGAAAGACTACAAACCTCTGCAAACCGACAGACTATAAAGCACCTAAGACAGACCACACTCTTTCTCTGAAAGACCAGAAAGTAAACACTCAGTCTGCCACATCACCAACGGACCTTAATCTGGGCTATGACACCAATCCTCAATTCTCTCCTGACGGAAAATATATTTCATGGCAGAGCATGGAACGAGACGGATATGAAAGCGATAGGAACCGTCTGTGCATATATGAAATATCTACAGGAAAGAAGACTTATATCACAGAACTCTTCCAAAGCAATGTTGATAGTTATTGCTGGGCTGCCAACTCCAAGATTCTCTATTTCGTAGGTACATGGCATGGTACGACACACGTATATGCGACAGATCTTCAAGGAAATATCCGGAAAATAACAGATGGAATGTACGACTATACTTCCGTATCTTTGTGCGGTAATCTTCTGTTGTGTAACAGGCAATCAATGAAGGAATCACCGGAACTCTATCTGGTAAATCCTGCTCTATCGCCAGAAGGAAAGAAAGTCAATGTCGCAAAGATTGACAAAAACAAGAAGATCATGCGACTTGGCAAATCCACATGCGACTTTGAGGAGACAAACATCAAAAACAATGATGTTACAAAAAATGTAATCCAACTTACACATGAGAACCAATATTTCCGTGAACATATAGATTGGGGAAACGTAGATGCACATGTTTCATCTGCCATAGACGGAGAAAAAATTCTGTCATGGATCATTTTCCCACCAAACTTTGACGAATCAAAGAAATACCCTACTCTTCTTTTCTGCGAAGGAGGTCCTCAAAGTCCTGTCAGCCAATTCTGGAGTTATCGCTGGAATATGCAGATTATGGCAGCAAACGGATACATTGTGGTGGCTCCTAACCGCCGAGGACTTCCAGGATTCGGAAAGGAATGGCTTGAAGAAATCAGTACGAACTACGGCGGACACTGTATGGACGACTATCTGAGTGCTATCGACAATGCTGTCAAACACTACAAATGCATAGATGCAGACAGATTAGGTTGTGTGGGTGCAAGTTTCGGCGGATTCAGCGTGTACTGGCTTGCAGGACATCATGACAAGCGATTCAAATGCTTTATCGCCCATGACGGGATTTTCAACCTTGAACAGCAGTATCTGGAAACCGAAGAAGCATGGTTTGCAAACTGGGACCTCGGTGGTGCTTTCTGGCACAAAGACAATGCTGCCATAAAACGTACATTCGAAAATTCACCTCACCGTTTTGTCGACAGATGGGATGCTCCAATCCTCTGCATACACGGAGAAAAAGACTACCGTATTGTAGCAAGTCAGGCTATGGCTGCATTCAACGCGGCGCGCTATCGTGGTATACCGGCAGAACTTCTGATTTTCCCTGATGAAAACCATTGGGTTCTAAAACCTCAGAACGGAGTACTGTGGCAAAGAAGGTACTTCAACTGGCTTGATAAATGGCTGAAATAAATCAATAAACACAAACAAAGGTTGAACCAATCATTTTAAAGAAATATGTCAAAAACTATCAATAAGAATCTAAGCGATTCAAAAGGCGCCCGATGGTCAGCTCTGTTCATTGTAGCATTTACAATGATGGCTGCATATTACGTCAATGATGTCATGGCACCTCTGAAATCAATGCTTGAAGAACAACTCCACTGGACAAGCGGAGAATTTGGATTCTTCACAGGGGCCTATAGTTTTCTCAACGTATTCCTGCTTATGCTCATATGGGGAGGGCTCATTCTCGACAAATTCGGAATACGTTTTACAGGGCTTCTATCGACAATCCTCATGGTTGCCGGCACAGCAACAGAGTATATAGCCATAACACAATACGCAGATTCGACGGAGATTGTCATGGGATACAAACTCAATGTATTCATAGCCTCAGCCGGGTATTCAGTCTTTGGAGTCGGTGCAGAAGTAGCAGGTATCACTGTAACCAAGATAATAGCTAAATGGTTTCAAGGAAAGGAAATGGCACTCGCAATGGGAGTACAAGTGGCGCTTGCACGTATCGGTTCTCAGGCAGCATACGCAGTTGCCATACCGGTTGCAAAGGCATGGCAACTTGACACACCACTACTCATTGGTTCCATTGTCCTTGTCGGAGGATTCTTTGCATTCCTTGTCTTCAGTCTTATGGACAGAAAACTTGACAAACAAATAAAGACCGCCGCAGTATCAACAGACGAAGACAAGTTCTCTTTCAAGGATGTAGCAGCCGTAATCAAAAATCCGGGATTCTGGCTCATAGCTCTCTTGTGCGTACTGTTCTATTCATGCGTCTTCCCATTCCAGAAATTCGCAACAGAATTGATGGTGACAAAATACGGTGTAAACGAAGATCTGGCCGGCACGTTTGCCGGACTCCCTGCACTCGGCGCACTTTTCCTCACTCCTATCTTTGGAGGAATGATAGATAAAAAAGGAAAAGCAGCATCAATAATGATGCTTGGATCAGCAATGCTCATCGGTGTGCACCTTGTATATTCGTTACCATTTATTCATGCTCCTTTTGTAGCCATAGGCTTGATGATAATACTCGGTATCGCATTTTCACTCGTACCATCAGCCATGTGGCCTTCCGTTGCAAAGATTTTTCCGGTCAAACAACTTGGAACAGCATACGCTTTGATATTCTTCATACAAAATATAGGATTATGGGGGATACCAGCACTTATCGGCTCTGTACTTGAAAAATACTGTATAGTCGGTACAGAAGCAGGAAAGAATTTTTACGACTACACAATCCCCATGATTATATTCACAGCCATTGCATGTCTTTCTCTTCTTATTGCATTTCTGTTAAAGGCTGCAGACAAGAAATACGGCTATAAACTTGAAGAAGCCAATATCAAGAAATAAAATCAATAACTAATTAAAAATATTCTATTATGTTTGAAGGACAACCTAAAGGGCTATATACATTAGCTCTTGCAAATACGGGAGAACGCTTCGGCTACTATACGATGCTCGCCGTATTCAGTCTGTTCTTGCAGGAAAACTTCAACCTTGAAGCAGCCGCTGCAAGCACCATCTATTCATCATTCCTGATGTTCGTCTATTTTCTTCCGCTTTTCGGTGGTATGCTCGCCGACAAGTTTGGTTACAAGAAGATGGTAACCATCGGTATTTTTATCATGTTCCTGGGATATATCCTTCTCTCTATTCCTGCCGGCAGTGGCAGGACAGGCTATACATTTATGTATGCTGCACTTGCATTTGTATGCATGGGAACAGGACTTTTTAAAGGTAACCTGCAGGTTATGGTGGGAAATCTGTTCGACAGTCCAAAGTATTCCAACAAACGTGACTCCGCATTTTCCATTTTCTACATGGCAATCAACATCGGAGCACTCTTCGCACCGACAGCAGCCATAAAAATAATGGAATATGCACAGAATACATTACAGTATTCCAAAGCTGATTCATATCATTTCGCTTTTGCCGTAGCATGCATCTCACTCGTTGTATCCATAGCAATCTATTACTTTGGACGTAAAACATACGCTGAAGCTGACGGGCAAAAATCAACGAAAAACAAACAAGAGAACCAGACAACCGCAGAAGAACTAAGCACATCAGATACTCGTGCACGCATTGTAGCACTCTGTCTGGTATTCGCAGTTGTCATTTTCTTCTGGATGGCATTCCATCAGAATGGATTGACCTTAACATTCTTCGCTCGTGACTACACAGCAACCTCATCAACAGGTTTGGAAAGCATGATGTTTGATGTGTGGAACCTCTGTCTGGTCATCGTGTTAGTATACGGATTGTTCGCTTTATTTCAGTCGCACACATCAAAAGGCAAAACAATTGCAGCTATAGTTTGTTTGGCTGTAATAGGAGTATTAGGATACAAATACACATGTGTTTCAGGAGAAACAACTGTCGATGCACCAATATTCCAGCAGTTCAATCCATTCTTTGTTGTAGCCCTCACCCCTGTATCAATGGCAATCTTCGGAACATTGGCAAAGAAAGGGAAAGAACCTTCAGCACCAGTAAAGATAGCCTTGGGTATGTTGGTAGCAGCTGTAGCATACGTACTTATGTCTGTAGCATCGTTCGGTCTTCCTGCACCAGAATTTGCAGAATCAATCAATCCGGCAACGGGTGAAATAATCAAGACTCCACTCCACATGGCGGATGTAACTCCAAATCTTCTTGTATCAACATATCTGATACTGACATTTGCAGAATTGTTACTTTCACCAATGGGCATCTCATTTGTCAGCAAGGTTGCCCCTCCTAAATACAAAGGTTTAATGATGGGAGGATGGTTTGTAGCCACAGCTATCGGAAACTTCCTCGTTGCCATTCCTGGTTGGTTATGGGGTATTGACTTGTGGATTCTATGGCTCGTTCTTGCCGGTCTATGCCTGCTTTCCTATATCTTCATTTCTTCTCAAATGAAGAAGCTTAAGAAAGTTGCATAAAACTTCTATAAAAGAAAAACGAAAGGTCTGTTGCATCGGAATCACTTCCCCCAACAGACCTTTCGCTTTTTTACCGGAAAATCAAACCGAACTTCGCGTAAGTAATGTAAAATCTGTTGTCTTCTTACTGATATGTATCCACAGACTCCTCCAACTTGTGTTTTTGTGATTTTCGCAGATGTCTTTCTCAAAAACATTTCTTCTTTCTTTTTGACACTAAGTCCACGCATTGCAAACGGAGCTTTATTAGCACAATTAAGATTCGTTTACACTTTCCTGATTGCCGATTTTTTAAAATTTTATAGATAAGCAATTGATAATCAACAAAATACCATTTTAATAAAACGATGCAGTTTTAGGTGCAAAGAGTACAGGTTGAGACAAAAATAGGATACGCTGATAATCAGCAAGTTATAAAAATATTTGTCCAAGATTCCTGTTTTTCGCCACCTGAATCCATCTTTGTTTTTCGTGGCATTGAAAAATCCGATTTTTATTTTTTTAAGAATTTAATTGGAGCAATATCCAATTTCAGCCCGAAAAACGGACTTCCTCAAACTCGTTTACCTTGAAAATAAATTTCGTTCACCTTGAAAATGTTTTTAAAGTGCCTTTTAAACAAATCTGGTTCACCTTGAAATTTGGTCTTCCGTGTACTCTTCTTTCAGACGAAGCATACGCAAATGTGAATAAATGAATATTTTCGAAAATAAAATTACATTATTTTCACATTTTGGATTCAAGGCTTGAAAACAGCCTTAGAATCGCACAAATGGAACTTCGGTCGGGTTCGACCGATTTTATGCGATTCTGCAAAGCCTTGATTTTAACATTTCAGATTGTCAGAAAAAGTCCGCAATTTATGACAAACTGACGGTGTGACAGTGGGGATAACCAAGCCGGTTTATGGGGACATAGGACTCATGAAAAGACATCAAAGAATAGCCAAAATCTTCGATGAGAAGTTTTGGGGTGACACGATGACAAAGTCAGGGCACAAAAACTTGTAAGATTACCAACTTTTTATGGGACTTTCTTAAAAAAACGAACTCGCGTAAAATATGTAATTACATGTTTTATAATAAACAAGCAAAGTGCATCAAGACAAGAAAATCCTAACGCACTTTGCACAAATTAAGCTATATAAAAATTCTCTATATTTACTGAGCCTTTACACTATGCCCTGAGCCATCATCGCCTTTGCCACTTTCATGAATCCAGCCACATTCGCACCCTTCACATAGTTAACATATCCATCTTCTTCTGTTCCATACTTGACACAGTTCTGGTGGATATTTTCCATAATCGCATGAAGACGATTATCTACTTCTTCAGCAGTCCAGGACAAACGTTCTGAATTTTGACTCATCTCAAGACCAGAAACAGACACACCGCCTGCATTAGCAGCCTTACCTGGGGCATAAAGAATCTTGGCTTCCTGGAATACACGGATTGCTTCTGGAGTGGAAGGCATATTTGCACCTTCTGAAACAGCAATCACACCATTTGCAACCAACTGACGTGCATGATCGCCATTGATTTCATTCTGAGTAGCAGAAGGCAAAGCAATATCAGCTTTCTCACCCCAAGGTTTTGCACCTTCAACATATTTCACACCATACTTCTCTGCATATTCACGAATACGTCCACGATAAAGATTTTTGAGTTCCATTATGTAGTCAAGCTTCTCACGGTCGATACCATCCGGATCATAAATATAACCATCTGAATCAGACATAGTAAGAACTTTTCCACCAAGTTGAAGAACCTTCTCTGCTGTATATTGAGCCACATTTCCCGAACCAGATATAAGAACTGTCTTTCCCTTGAGATCCATGCCTTTCGTTTTCAGCATCTCCATGAGGAAATACACATTTCCATATCCGGTAGCTTCAGGACGAATAAGAGAACCGCCAAATTCAAGTCCTTTTCCGGTAAGTACACCTGAGAACTCGCGTGTCAGCTTCTTATACATACCAAACATATATCCGACTTCACGTCCTCCAACACCTATATCACCTGCGGGAACATCCACATCAGGACCGATATGGCGAGTAAGTTCAAGCATGAATGCCTGGCAAAAGCGCATAACCTCAGCGTTGCTCTTTCCACGTGGAGAAAAGTCTGAACCACCTTTACCACCACCCATAGGCAAAGTTGTCAAAGAATTCTTGAAAGTCTGCTCAAAAGCAAGGAACTTAAGGATTCCAAGATTTACAGAACTATGGAAACGAATGCCGCCTTTATAAGGGCCAATAACATTGTTATGCTGTACACGGTAACCCATATTTGTCTGTACATTACCCTTATCGTCTGTCCAAGTTACACGGAACTGATATACTCGATCAGGAATACAAAGGCGCTCAATAAGATTCACCTTGTCAAACTCAGGGTGTTTGTTATACTCTTCCTCAATTGTACTGAGAACTTCTTCTACAGCCTGATGATATTCAGGCTCATTTGGAAAACGACGTTTGAGGTCTTCCAAAACTTTTTTTGCATTCATTAGAATCTAATCTCTTTTATTAATTATTATTGCATTTATATCCTCTCAACACAATACACACATAGAGGGAAATGTGTATTGTACAATCAACTAAACCCCAAACTCCAATCAGGTATTTTGTCATTTGCGTGGCAAAGTTAACAATTTAATGCGAAACCAACAATAAAAGTGGCAAAAAAACACAAAAACGCACTTTTTCAAGTCCTTTTTAGTCATTCAATCGCTTTATACCATACAAAAGAGCAAACAGAAACATATCCATTTTAATTGAAGTGCATCCAGAATGTGCACAGGCTTGTGTATTTGTGTGCTGCAAAGACAGCCGATTTCCAGCGGAAAAGTGTGGTGGGATGCAGGAGGCGGAGGTAACTTCAATGGTATCCGGACGGCTTGTGTTATTTCGGATTTTATTCAACCGGAACGGTGGTTGGGACTTTTAATAAATAGGGTGTTCAGTTAGAGGTTCCGATTTTTAGCTCATTTTTTTGAATTACATCCTTTAAAAACTTAATCTTGTCCCACTGAAGAGTCAAAAATACCGCACTGTTTTCTTAAATCGGCACTGCTGATTATAAAATCAGCAGTGTAGATTGTATAATCAGCAGTGCAGTTTTTATAATCAGCAGTGCCGATTTAAGAAAACAGTGCGGTAATTTTGACTTTTCTGAAGGGTGATTTCAACTTTCCGGTGCAGCAACTCCCAAAATGATACATTCTGTACAGAAACATCTGCCACGAGGTCCCAAACAGTTTTCTATATATCACAGGAATAGGCAGAATGCATTTGTCGGGTACTTACAGGTTCAGACAGGTTGCTTTACAGACTTCTCTTATGATTTTGACTTACCCTCCTATTACATTACGGCTTCACTTGCCCAATCCAAGCAGTTTTCTTAATTTTGCAGAAACGTTATCCATAACAGACATGTTATCTATATTAATACCATGCTTCAACTACGACTGCCGCAACTTGGTGAGTTCGCTGCAGACACAAGGAGAATCTCTCGAATGTGATTACGAAATCATTGTAGGAGACGATGCTTCCGACAATATACAAACCATTACATTGAACGAGGAAATCAACTCCCTACCCCACTGTACTTATTCGGTCAACAAAAAGAATCTCGGACGTGCGGAAAACAGAAACAGTATGGCAGAGATGTCGAAAGGAGACTGGCTGCTTTTCATCGATTGCGACGCACAAGTCTGTTCCGACCGCTTTCTGTACAACTACATGGAAGCGACACAGCGCGGCAATGTCGTATGCGGAGGTCTATGTCACCCTCAGATCAACCCCTGTCCGGAAGCCACCCTGCGCTACAAATATGAACGCAAGGCCGACGCACACCGTTCCGCCGCCGAGCGTTCAAAACACCCCTACATACAGCTCAGCGCATTCAACCTGATGATGCGTCGCGATGTCTTCATGTCCATCAAATTCGACAAAGAGTGCAAGGAGTACGGATATGAAGATGCACTTATGGGAGCAAAACTTCACAAGCGCGGAGTCGAGATTGTGCATATCGACAATCCCATCATGCACATCGGACTCGAACCCAATGAGATTTTTCTCAAAAAAACAGAGACGGCGCTGCATACCCTGTACAACCTGAAAGGGAAAATGGACAACCACAGCCATGTGGAAAATGTGGCAAAGCGAATGAGGAAATATCATGCAGACAAACCATACCTGTTATTATATAGCATGTTTCATGGAAGAATGAGAGCGAATCTTCTGGGTCGCACCCCTTCACTGTTGGTATTCTCACTCTACAAGTTGGGCTTCTTTCTGAAAATCGGAAATTGAAGTCTTACGACCACCGGGGGGGGGGAAGCGCAACACTCCCGTTATTCCAGAAAAAACAAAAATCCAAGAACATGCATCGTCCATTAAAAATATACAAAGCTTCGGCAGGAAGCGGAAAGACTTTCACCCTTGCGGTAGAATACATCAAACTGCTTATCATCAATCCATTTGAATACAGACACATACTCGCCGTCACGTTCACCAACAAGGCGACGGCAGAGATGAAAGCGCGAATCATCGGACAACTGAACGGTATCGCCAAAGGACTCGACAGTTCACAAAGCTATTTCGACAGAATCAGAGAAAGCAAGGAGATAAGGGCTATCGGCATCAGCGACAACGAGATACGGGAAAGGGCATCCGTCGCCTTGTCGAGCATGATACACAACTACAGCCGATTCCGCATAGAAACCATCGATTCGTTTTTCCAGTCCATCATACGGGAACTGGCACATGAACTCGACCTCACGGCCAATCTGCGCGTCGATCTCAACGACCGTGAGGTGCTGTCGGAGGCCGTAAAGAAAATCATAGACGAGCTGGAAGAAAAAACGGAGGTGTTCAAATCTATCATCAACTTCATTGAAGAGAAAATAGAGGACGATAAGAACTGGAAAATCGACGACGAGATGGAGAAGTTCGGCCGCAACATCTTCAACGAGCACTACTTGCAGAAAGGGACATCCATCAAACGTAAAATCAAGGACCACAAGTTCCTGGTAGAATACAAACGCAAACTCCATGCCATAAAGGCGCAGACCGAAGAGGAAGAGACGAACTGCGGAAAGGCATTTGTAGTGGCATGCGCCGAGCACGGCCTCAAAGCATCAGACTTCAAGGGAGGAGGAGGCAATTCCGGCATATATCCGTTCTTTGAAAAGATTGCCGCAGGGAAAGCCCCAAACATCTCCGACTCGATAAAGAAAAGAATAGGCAACAGCGACGAATGGGGAAAAGACAACGAGTGTGTGCGCCATCTCGCGGAAACACAGTTTCTGGCTCTGCTCGACAAAGTGGTGGAAGAAAGAAACACACGCACCACGGCAGAAGTCATACTGAAGCATATCAACCACATCATGTTGCTCAACGTCATCAACTCTAAAGTGCGCGAACTGAACACGGAAGCCAACCGTTTTCTGTTGGCAGACACCGCCCATTTTCTACGCGACCTTATCGATGGCAATGACATCCCATTCATCTACGAAAAGACAGGAACCCGATTCAACCATATCATGATAGATGAGTTTCAAGATACATCGGGACTGCAATGGGAAAACTTCCAGCCTCTGCTGTCAAATTGCCTTTCAGCAGCAAACAGTTGTCTGATTGTCGGTGATGTGAAACAGAGCATCTACCGTTTCAGGAACAGCGACTGGAGTATACTCAACAACATCGGTGAAGGAATATTCAGTCCACAGTCGGAGGAGATACTGCTGAACACCAATTACCGAAGTTCGGAAGAGGTCATCACATTCAACAACACCTTCTTTGAACGTGCTGTAGACATCCTCAACGCAGACTATCGATCGATGTGTGGCAAAGAATCCGCAGAACTGGCTCGTGCCTATTCCGACGTAAAGCAGAATGTGTCCGAACGCAAACAAGGAGAAGGGTATGTGAGGATAGAATGTATCGACGGATGCGGAAGCGATGCCCTCAACGGCAACTCCCTCCATGCCACTTCCATGCGACAAGCGACAGAAAATCTCACGGAGAACGAAACAGCACACTGCGAGGTGAGCTATGCAGAGGCCACCTTGGCAAGACTGGCAGACACAGTGGAAGAACTGAAGAGCAAAGGAGTGCGCGAGAACGACATGACCATACTCATCCGTTTCAACAAACAGATTCCGGCCATAAGCGAATATTTCGCAATACACAAGCCGGACACAAGAATTGTCAGCGACGAAGCTTTCCGTCTCGATTCGTCACCGGCCCTGCTCATCATCATCCTTGCACTCAAACTGACAGCAAACCCCAACGATGACTTTACAAGGGCAACACTCGCATACAAATATCAGACTGTGGTGAAAAACGGCACGGACAAGAATTTCGACATCAACAAATCTTTCCTTGTAAACAGAGAGCAAACGGACAAACTGCTTCCAAAGGAATTTAACAAGAAAGCGGACTACTTGTCCGTCATGCCGCTGTACGAACTCTCGGAAGAACTTTACAGGATTTTCTCGCTCGACAGGATAAAGGAGCAGGATGCCTATCTGTTCTGCTTCTACGACAACCTGACATCCTATCTGAAAGACAATCCTTCCGACATCGACAGCTTCATAGAATACTGGGAAAGCACGCTGAGGGAGAAGACAATCCCCAACGGTGCAGCCGACGGCATACGGATTATGTCCATACACAAGTCGAAAGGACTGGAATTTCATACTGTCCTCGCTCCTTTCTGCGATTGGGAACTCGTAAGCAAAAGCCGTCAGAACAACCCTACTCTTATGTGGTGTGAACCGAAAAAGCAACCATTCGACGAACTGCCTCTTGCTCCGATAGACTTTACCGAAAAGGCCCGTGACTCCATTTTCAGGAAAGACTACGAGGAGGAAGTACTTAAGAACTATGTCGACAACCTCAACCTTATCTATGTGGCCTTCACACGTGCAGAAAACAATCTGTTCATCTTCACAGGAAGAAACCCTGAGAAGAAAGGCAAACAGACAGCAGCCAGAAAAAAAGAGAACAATGCCACAAGCAATATCTACAAGCTCATCGGAAAGGCCGTCCCTGAAACATTCTCCCGGACAGAAACGGCAGGACTGCTGACGCGCCATGAGCACGGAACACTTGTGGCAAGCAAACAAAGCAGAGTCAAAGAAGACGAAAATGTGATGAACAGAGTATACACACAGACCGACTCTCGGTTTGCCTATTTCGACACTCTGGCGGAGTTCAGACAGTCGAACAAGTCCGCACAATTCATCAACGGCAACGAAGAAGAAACTCAAGAGCAGGAATACATAGACGAGGGTCTGTTGTTCCACCGTCTGTTCTCCATGATAGAACATCCGGACGACATCAACAAAGTCATCAAAGAACTTGACAGCGAAGGTTGTTTCGCCAATGCCAAATACAGAGACAATGTAGCCCGGCTCATACACAAAGCATTCAAGAACACGCAGGCCTCACAATGGTTTTCTCCCGAATGGCAGACATTCAACGAATGCAGCATCATCTTCAAAGACAAAGAAGGAACCATCAAGGAACGTCGCCCGGACAGAGTCATCATGTCGGATAATGAAACCATCGTCATTGACTACAAAACCGGAAAACAGAATGCCGAACATGAGAAGCAGGTACGCGAATACATGGAACTGCTAAAACAGATGGGACACAAAAATGTCAAAGGCTACATCTGGTATATAAGGAGGGATGACATTGTAAGTTTATAGAAACACCAGAAAGACTATCCGAAACAAGCGTTCAGGAAACCTATACAATCAACCGGGGCTACACAAAGACATCTCTTTCCCTAAAGCCCGTATACCGTTCCGGCACAGCCGGACCACACCATAAAAACAGCAAACAACCATGATTTCTTTTCTCAACATCGTTGCACAAGACCTCTATCGCACTCTCGACGGAAACTTTCAGGGAGTGACCATCATATTCCCCAACAAGAGAGCAAGCCTCTTCTTCAACCGCCACCTTGCCGAACTTGCCGAACACCCGATATGGACGCCGGCATACACCAGTATCAGCGAACTGTTTGCCTCGCTCAGCCGAAGAAACATAGCAGACCCCATATTGCTCATCTGCTACCTGTACAAGGCATTCACCACCGTAACCCACAGCGACGAGCCTCTCGACAAGTTCTACTCATGGGGAGAGATGATGCTCAGCGACTTTGAGGACATCGACAACAATCTTGCACATGCAGACAAGTTGTTTGAGAACATCGAAGCTATGGAAGAGATGACCGACTATGATTTCCTGCAACCGGAACAGATTAAAGCCATAAAAGATTTCTTCACCAACTTCAATCCCAAATCCCCGACAAAGCTAAAAGAGAAATTCCTCAACATCTGGAATGCCCTCAACGACATATACGAAGAGTTCAGACGGTTGCTCGCAGAAGACAATTATGCTTACGAAGGCATGATGAAAAGAGAGGTCGTGGAGATGCTGAAAGGCAAAGGACACGCCAATGGAGCAGACGAGAAAAAGCATGCGGACAGCTATCTGCTGCGCTCCCATACATATGTCATCATAGGATTCAACGTATTGAACGAGACGGAAAAAGCCTTGTTCAGATACCTAAGAGAAGAAAAGCGCACGCTTTTCTACTGGGATTACGACGAAGCATACACAGGAAGAGCAAACGGCGGACAGTCAAGAACTGTATACGAAGCCGGACAGTTCATTCTGGAAAACATACGCATATTCGGCAACAAACTGGACGGAACAGACTGTTACCACAATTTCAGCGCCCCCAAAAAAATTTCCTTTATCGCATCACCTACGGAAAATGCCCAGACAAGGTATGTCACCGAATGGCTGAAACAGACTCTCCGTCCGAAAGAACCGCTGAACGAAACAGCCATCGTGCTGTGCAACGAAAACATCCTCCAACCCGTACTCCACTCCATTCCGCCGACATTTGCCACATGCTGCGGAACGGAGCATGCCGACAAAGAAAAAATTCTGCTCAATGTCACAATGGGATATCCACTGTCGGAAACTCCCATAAGCAGCTACTTGCAGGCTCTTCTCGACTTGCAGACCCACGGAAAAGCCGGTAAGGGGATATGGAGATACAGCCAAGTGGCCAACATTCTAAAACATCCGTACACTCTGCGAATGGCAGGCGAAGAGACCATCACGTTGCTGAAAGAACTGAAACAGAACAATGTGATATTCCCGACAGAAGCACTGTTCGCAAACAACCAATATCTGAAGACTGTATTCACGGAACAGCGTTCCAACCACCAGCTGCTTAATTATCTTGCAGACATCACGAAAGCCATAGGAGTCAGCTACAGGAAGGAAGACAACAGCAATTTTCTTGTACAGCTGTATGTGGAATCATTGTTCGGCGCCTACTCCATGATAAACCGCCTGAACGGCATATACGAAACAGGTTTGTTCACCGTCAATGCCGAAACACTGAGCCGCCTGCTGCGCCAGATAATAAACGAGAAGTCGGTACCGTTTCATGGAGAACCCGCAATCGGACTGCAAGTGATGGGGCTGCTTGAAACCCGCAATCTCGACTTCCGCAATATCGTCATGCTCTCCGTAAACGAAGGCCAGCTCCCCAAGTCAGACCACCGCGCATCATTCATCCCCTACAGTCTGAGGGAAGCCCACGGCATGACCACAATGGAGAAGCAAAACAGTCTGTATGCCTATTACTTCTACCGCCTCATGCAAAGAGCTGAAAATATCAGTCTGGTATACAACAGTACATGCGACGGACTGAGCAAGGGAGAGATGTCGCGCTTCATGATGCAGATGCTTATCGAGTCGGACAAACTGATGTCACCGAAACAGCAAATAGAACTGAAATCGCTTTATGCCGCCAACGCCCCATCCGCCAACCAAAGCTACAACGTACCCAAATCGGAAACTGTATTGGAACAACTCCACAACCGCTTTGACCTGACAAGGGAAGAGGATTACAAAAAACAGCACAACGGCAAGGGCATGCTGCTGACACCTTCTGCCATAAACTGCTATATAAACTGCGGACTGCAATTCTACTTCAAGTACGTTGCCGGCATGCACATCGACGACGAAGTGACAGAGGAAGTAGACAATGCCATGTTCGGCACCATCTTCCATGCATGCATGGAGAAAATATACGGAGCCAATGTAGGACGACCACTGCAGAGCCACACACTGAAAGAATGGGCAAAGGATACAGAGATGATTGCCAGACTCGTAGACGAAGCATTTGCCGATGAGTTTTTCAAGATAAAACACAACAAAGGTGCGTTCCGACAAAACAGCAGACCCAGATACAACGGAGAGCAGCTGCTGAACAGGCATGTGATTATAAGCTACATCAGAAACCAGCTGAACTACGATGCACAGCTTTGTCCGCTGACCATTCTCGGTGTAGAGACAGAAAGATATATGGAAATATCCACCCATTCCGAACCTCCGGCAAGAGTAAGAATAGGAGGAATAATAGACCGATATGACAAAGTGACCACTGAAGAAGGAGAACAGTTGCGCATCATAGACTACAAGACAAGTTCAAGTGCGCAAAAAGCCCAAAGCATACAGGAACTATTCGATTCCTCATCGCCTAAACGCGCCTACCACATCCTGCAAGCGTTCTATTACTCCGATGTCATTACAGATACCGAGCACCATCCCATAGCTCCCTCACTCATGTATGTGAAACAGGCTAAGACCAGCAGCGACATTGCTGTTAAGATAGGAAATGAATATATCACAGACTTCTCGGCGCAATGCAAACAGGAATATCATGCACTGCTGACGGATACGGTCAGTGAGATATTCAACCCTGACATACCTTTTACACAAGACCCCACAGAGAAGCACTGTGAGTTCTGCGACTTCAAAGCTTTTTGTGAAAAATAAAAGAGGACAGTAGAGGAGATGCAGAAAGTTCGTGCATTCATGGGATTTCCGGCAACAAATCAGCATGAGTATATACCGACAGGAAAACGCTCCAAGCAAAAAACTTTTGACGAAGAAATCTGTGAATGCACCAACCCAATGCAACCGCTTTTTCCTGACTTCGTCATCATGTCACCCAAACATTCTCATTGAAGACTTTGCTGTTCTTTGATGTCTTTTCATGGGTCCTGACATCCTCATAAATCAGTCTGGTTATCCCTACGTCATACCATCTATTTGTCATAAATTACGGGCTTTTTCTGACAATCTGAAATGTTAAAATTCAAAGCTCTGAGAATCGCATAAAATCAACCAAACCTTACCGAAGTTTCATTTGTGCGATTCTAAGGCCATTTTCAGGCCTTGAATTTCAAATGTAAAAATAATGCAATTTATGTTTTGAAAAGATGCATTTGTTTACATTTGCGCATGCTTCGTCTGAAAAAAGAGTACGCTGGAAATAAATTTCGTTCACCTTGAAAAATTTTTTAAAGTGCCTTGTGAAAAATTTTTCAAGGTGAACAAAATTTATTTTCAAGGTGAACGAGTTTGAAAAAGTCCGTTTTTCGGGCTGAAATCAGGTGTGTCACAAATTGATTTCTTAAAAAGTCTAAATCTGATTTTTCAATGTCACGAAAAACAAAGATGGATTTTGGCGGCGAAAAACAAGAATATTGGGCAAATATTTTTATAACTTGCTGATTATCAACACATCCTATTTTTGTTCTTACTTATACTTGTTACACCTAAAACCGCATCGTTTTGTTGAAATAGTATTTTACTGATTATCAATTGTTTATCAATAGAATGTCAAAAATTCAGCAATTATTCATATGTAAACGAATCTTAATTATGTTAATAAAGTTCCGTTTACTATGTGTGGATTTAGTGTCAAAAAGAAAGAAGAAATGTTTCTGAAAAAACTGTTGCTTTTGCTGTTGTTTTCACAGACTCCTCCGTCGCTTCGCGCCACCTCCCCTAACTTAGGGGAGGTGCTTAGTTACCTTGCTCGCTGAAAAGCCAATAGCAGAATAGCATTTACGTCTACTGAGTAACCAGGCTCCTCCCCTAAGTTAGGGGCAATTGCGGAATAGGAGCAATTGGGGAGCTTGCGACGGAGGGCGTGGCGCGAAGCGACGGAGGAGTCTGTGAATACAACCACAAAACACAGTGAATGCACCTACTTACAACCATAAGATTTATGAAAGGAAGGGGCATTCTCACTTTTTACCAATCAAAGGATTAAGATATTGCCCTTTGCCACGAGTGAACCACCCATACTGCACGGCATGTACCGGACACACATGATAACAACGCAGACAACCGGCACAGTTATCATACCATACAGGATTCTTGCCGTCCGTAAATGAAATATTATGCAAAGGGCATGCACCGACACACTTCCCACAAGCAATACATTTGTCCGTATACCTGAAAGGTTTCGGCGACATGAGAAAACGGTTGAAAAACGGACGGAAGACACGGCTTTTCACCCACGGCAAAGCACCGGGAAGAACATCAAAGAAATCATGTTCTCTTCGTTCGACAGCAGCTATCGCATGATGTATCCGTTCTGCTGCCCTGTCGAGCTTCAAACGCTCTCTGTCTTTCGTATCGACATCAAACCCCGGAAGAGATATATAAGACTCCGGCATCCGGAAATCAACACCGAGACTGCAATGCCAGCCTTTAGACTCCACAGACCGACAGAATATCTCCTTTGTCATGCCTGTATCATCACCACACGTACAGAGATAATAGACAAAACCTACATTATCCGCCGACATGTGGCGGATGAATTTCTCGACCAAGAGCGGCACACCCCATGCGTAGCAGGGAAACACGAAGCCAAGGCCTTCGTCATCACGCAAGACGTATTCCATGCCTCCGCGAAGTTCATCCGGGATAAACTTCAGTTCGTCGCCAAGCGCCGCAGACGCCTGACGCGCCACCCACTCGGAATTGCCGGTACCGGAAAAATAGAAAATCATATCAGAGCCACTGCCTTTTCTTGAAATATATCCATGAAAGAATTGTCGTCACCACCGACGCACTTATGGCAACAGGAAAACCCCACCACACATTCTCCATTCCGTTGAGAAGGTTCATGCCGAAAAGACTTGCTATAAGCGTAGGGAACATGATGAGCATGTTCAGCGACGTAAGCAATCGCATCACAGTATTCATGTTGTTGTTAATGATATTCGCATAAGTATCCATCGTCGAATTAAGGATATTGATGTAGATGGCAGTCGTTTCACGAGCCTGGTTCATCTCAATATTCACATCCTCTATCAGTTCCGCATCAAGTTCGTCAACCGGCAGACGGAACTTCAGCTTGGAAAGAAGCGTCTCGTTGCCACGAATGGAAGTGGCAAAATACGTCAGACTGTCTTGAAGACGCGAAAGGCTGACAAGGTCCTTGTTGTCTATCTGGCGGTCGAGATTACGCTTTGCCTTCTCAATGATGCCATTCACCTGCTTCAGGTATTTCAGATACCAGACAGATGCAGAAAGGAACATACGGAACACCAGATCCGCCGCATCGGCAAAGCCTTCGGCACGCCGCATCTGATGGTTCACAAAATCCATCATCATACGGGTTTCCTGGTGACAAATCGTTATAATCTTGTTGTTCTTGATTACAATACCGAGCGGTATCGTGGTGTACGGAGAACGTGAGGACACACTTTTCAAATGAGGTATACGAAGAATAATCATAAGCCAGCCTTCGTCATAATCATAACGCGCCCTCTCATCAGCATCAGCCACGTCCGAAAGAAAATAATCAGGCATGTGGAGTTCGTTCTCAAGAAAAGTCACATCGTCCTCTACAGGGCATGTCACCTGCACCCAGCATCCCGGCTGCCATGAATCCATCTGCCGTATGCCTCCGTTAAAATTCCAGAATGTTCGCATTGGTCTGAATCTTTGCTTGTTAAACAATGAAAACATAGGGTAAAGATTCAGATGCTCATAAAGAAGCTATGAATCTCTATCCTCACTTTTCGTTACTATTCGCCGGATAATCGTCCATTTAATTGCCTTTTTGGTTTTGCGGATGCAAAGTTAAGCAAAAAAATCATTTTACAACATTTACAGGAAAATAAAGTGGCTTTGCATCATGCATAAAAAGACTGTTTTTCCCTTTGGCTGCATGAAACGATGCAAACTTTACGCGAGTTCGCGTTTAAGAAAGTCCTGCAAAAGTGGGTTATCTTGTATGTTTTTTGTATTTCAACTTTGTCATTATGTCACAAAAAGCTTTCTCATCACATCTGTTTGTCATAGATTCTGAGCTTTTCCTGACAATCCAAAATGTTAAAATCAAGTCTTCGCAGAATCGCATAAAATCGGCCAAACCTTACCGAAGTTCCATTTGCGCGATTCAAAGGCTGTTTTTGAGCCTTGAATCCAAAATATAAAAATAATACAATTTTCGTTCCGAAAAGACACATTTATTTGCATTCGCGTGTGCCTCGTCTGAAAAAAGAGTACGCTGAAAATAAATTTCGTTCACCTTGAAAATTGTTTTAAAGTGCCTTGTGAAAAAAATTTCAAGGTGAACAAAATTTATTTTCAAGGTGAACGAGTTTGAAAACG
>CAZKOB010000020.1:0-36856 GCA_964554265.1 uncultured Bacteroides sp.
CCCTAACTTAGGGGAGGAGCCTGGTTACCTGTTCGGTGTAAATGCTATTATGTTAATAATCATGATATTACCTTGCTATAGGCTTTTCAGCGAGCAAGGTAACTAAGCTCCTCCCCTAAGTTAGGGGAGGTGGCGCGAAGCGACGGAGGAGTCTGTGAATACACAAGCAAAAGCAACTGGATTTCTCAAAAACATTTCTTCTTTCTTTTTGACATAAAGTCTACCCATAGCAAACGGAGTTTTATTAACATAATTAAGATTCATTCACATCTTGCCAATCGTTGAAATTCTGAAGGTTTACTGATAAACAACTGATAATCAATAAAATACTATTTTAGCAAAACTATGCCGTTTTAGGTGCAAGAAGTACAAGCAAAGATAAAAATAGGAAATACTGATAATCAGTGAGTTATAAAATTTATTGCCCAAGACACCTGTTTTCCGCCGCCGGAATCCATCTTTGTTTTTCGTGGCATTGAAAAATCTTATTTAGACTTTTTAAGAAATCAATTTGTAACACACCGGATTTCAGCCCGAAAAACGGACTTTTTCAAACTCGTTCACCTTGAAAATAAATTTTGTTCACCTTGAAAATTTTTTTACAAGGCACTTTAAAACAATTTTCAAGGTGAACGAAATTTATTTCCAGCGTACTCTTTTTTCAAGCGAAGCACACGCGAATGTGAATTAATGTATCTTTTCGGAGTGCAAATTATATTATTTTTACATTTGTGATTCAAGCCTTGAAAACAGCCTGAGAATCGCGCAAATGGAACTTCGGCAAGGTTCGGACGATTTTACGCGATTCTGCGGAGCTTGAATTTTAACATTTCAAATTGTCAGAAAAAGCCCGTAATTCATGACAATCAGACGGTGTGTGACGGTATAGAAGCCCATCTGTATCTGCTTCGTTGCATTGAAAGTATAAAACATTCGATCTTTTGGGGCCTGCTCTGTTCTTTCCTGCCTGCAAAAGCCGCTTGAAATAGATTTTTCTTGCTTTTCTGTCTGATTGTTGTCATTTTGTAGCGCATACGTTGATTTTGGCTTTCTTGTAGCTTTGTTGTTCCGTTTGGACAGCTTTCTTGTTTTTAATTATTATCTTTGTCGCAAATTTTAGAATATCTATAAATACAAAAGCAGTTTATGACAAGAGCAATCATCACTGTAGTCGGGAAGGACACAGTCGGAATCATCGCTAAGGTATGCACATATCTTGCAGATAATCAAATCAATATCCTTGATATTTCGCAAACAATCGTACAGGAGTATTTCAATATGATGATGATTGTCGATATGACAAAATGCATTAAATCATTCGATTCTATTGCTTCCGAGCTAACTGAGACTGGAGCCAATACGGGAGTACAGGTGAAGTGTCAGCTTGAGGACATCTTTAATAAGATGCACAGAATCTGACCGGAGGCTACGAATCGACAAAAAAGACGTTCTATGATAAATATATCTGAAGTGCTCGAAACGAATAAGATGATCGAGCAGGAAAATTTAGATGTGAGGACCATCACAATGGGCATCAGTTTGTTGGATTGTGCCGACAAGTCGTTGGATGTCACTTGTGAGAAGATATACAACAAGATTACGGCCCTCGCTCGTGACCTTGTCCGTACCGGTGAAGAGATTTCCCGCGAGTTTGCTATTCCGATTGTCAACAAGCGCATTTCCATTACCCCGATTTCGTTGGTGGGCAGTTCGTGCTGCAAGATTCCCGGCGATTATGTACAGATAGCCAAGACGCTTGATCGTGCGGCTAAGGATGTCGGTGTGAACTTTCTGGGAGGATATAGCGCTGTTGTGTCGAAAGGCATGACCCGGAGTGACGAACTCCTTATACGTTCGATTCCGAAGGCATTGGCGTGTACAGAACGTGTATGCGGCAGCGTCAATGTCGGTTCTACGAAGACCGGCATCAACATGGATGCTGTGAGGCTCATGGGAGATATTATCCGTGAGACGGCCGAGGAAACGAAAGAGCTGGATTCCTTGGGGTGTGCCAAGCTTGTGGTTCTGTGCAATGCTCCGGACGATAATCCGTTCATGGCCGGAGCTTTCCACGGTGTGAGCGAAGCCGATGCCGTCATCAATGTCGGTGTCAGCGGTCCCGGAGTGGTGAAATATGCATTGGAACAGATTCCGGATGCTGATTTCGAAGTGCTTTGCGAAACAATAAAGAAGACGGCGTTCAAGATTACGCGGGTCGGACAGCTTGTAGCGCAGGAGGCTTCGCACCGGCTTGGCATTCCGTTCGGGATAATTGACCTTTCGCTTGCGCCTACACCGGCGATAGGCGACAGTGTGGCTGATATTCTGCAATGTATCGGTGTTGACCGCGCCGGAGCGCCCGGTACGACGGCCGCCCTTGCCTTGCTCAACGATCAGGTGAAGAAGGGCGGTGTGATGGCGTCGAGCTATGTCGGCGGATTGAGCGGAGCTTTTATTCCGGTAAGTGAAGATCAGGGCATGATCGATGCCGTTGAGGCCGGAGCGCTTACTATCGAGAAGCTTGAAGCCATGACTTGTGTGTGCTCTGTCGGTCTGGACATGATTGCCATTCCTGGCGATACTCCTGCGACGACCATTTCCGGAATCATTGCGGACGAGTCTGCCATAGGTATGATAAACCAGAAGACCACAGCGGTGCGCATTATTCCTGTGATAGGCAAACAGGTTGGACAGAGCGTCGAGTTTGGCGGACTTCTCGGGCATGCGCCGATTATGCCTGTCAATATGTTTGCTTGTGACAGGTTTGTGAATCGTGGCGGACGCATTCCTGCGCCGATACATAGTTTCAAGAATTAATGTCATTGCAATTCAACAGGAGAACAGACGGATGAAGCGTGAGGATTTTGAGATTATGGCCCCTGTAGGCTCCCGGGAGTCGCTTGCGGCAGCGATTCATGCCGGTGCCGACTCTGTATATTTCGGGATTGGGAAACTGAACATGAGGGCGCATTCGGCCAATGCGTTCACTGTCGATGATCTGAAGGATATTGCACGTATCTGCCATGATAACGGCTTGAAGAGCTATCTGACGGTCAATACCATCATCTATGGCGAGGATATTGATACGATGCGCGAAATCATTGATGCAGCCAGAGAGGCCGGGGTGTCGGCTGTCATTGCGAGTGATGTGGCTGTGATGACTTATTGCTGTTCGGTGGGGCAGGAAGTGCATTTGAGTACCCAGCTTAATGTCTCCAATATTGAAGCCCTTAAGTTTTATGCCCGGTTTGCCGATGTGGTTGTACTTGCCAGAGAACTTAATATGTGGCAAGTCAAGGCTATCCATGAACAAATCGTACAACAGGATATAAGGGGGCCTAAGGGAGAGCTTGTCCGGATTGAGATGTTCTGCCACGGCGCGTTGTGCATGGCGATCAGCGGCAAGTGCTATCTTAGTCTCAACAATGCCAACCGTAGCGCCAATCGTGGTGAGTGTGTACAGATTTGCCGCAGAGGATACGAAGTGAAAGACCTTGAAACCGGTACTAAGCTCGACATCGACAATAAGTATATCATGTCGCCAAAGGATCTCAAGACCATAGATTTCATGGACATCATGATGAATGCCGGGGTGCGTGTGTTCAAGATTGAAGGAAGAGCCCGCGGACCGGAGTATGTGCAAACTGTTGTGAGTGCTTACAATGAGGCGATTCTGTCTGTGTTGGACGGTACTTTCACCGATGAGAAGAAATCTTTGTGGAACAGTCGGCTGGCAACTGTTTTCAACCGTGGTTTCTGGGACGGATATTATCAAGGCCAGAAACTCGGTGAATGGTGCGAGGTCTATGGCTCCAAAGCTACGGAGAAGAAGGTGTATGTGGGCAAGTGTATTAAATATTTCTCCCAGATTGGTGTGGCGGAGTTTCTGATTGAGAACGTTGACCTGAATGTGGGTGACAAGATTCTGGTAACCGGAAACACTACGGGAGCGTTGATACAGCGTACCGGAGAAATCCGTTTTGATTTGCAGCCGGTCGATACTGCCACACGTGGACAGCATGTGTCGATAAAGGTGGATGAACGTGTCCGCCCCAACGACAAACTCTACAAGCTTGTCGATGCTTTGGACATGAGGCTTACACAGAAATGATGTTGGATGTATCGGCGGATTTATAGAAACTATTCACACATAAAAGAAAAGGCAATGGATAACAAAGCGGAAATGCTTCCGATTGTGGATGAGGGTGGCAATATAATCGGAGCTGCCACAAGAGGTGAATGCCATGATGGCGGCAAACGGCTCCATCCTGTGGTGCATCTTCATGTTTTCAATTCCAAAGGTGAACTGTATTTGCAGAAACGGCCCGAATGGAAAGACATTCAACCCGGAAAATGGGATACCGCCGTGGGTGGACATGTGGATTTGGGTGAGAACGTAGAACAGGCATTGCTCAGGGAGGTGCGTGAGGAACTTGGAATCATTGATTTTACACACGAGCGCATTGCGCAGTATGTTTTTGAGTCTGACTGCGAGCGCGAACTTGTCTTTGTGTATAAAACGGTGTATGATGGTGCTGTTGTTCCAAGCGAAGAGCTTGACGGCGGACGCTTCTGGACTGTGGAGGAGATTGCCGGAAATCTGGGTAAAGGCGTATTCACTCCTAATTTTGAGAAGGAGATTGTCCGGCTGGGCATCGTGCGGCTTGGCAAGTCGGAATAGGTTTCTGTTGGAGCCATCGGCTTTCTTGTGTTGAAATCCGGATTCTTACAACCGGACTTGCTTTCTTTCGTCTAAAATGCCACATTCTTGGAGTGACTGTACCGGAAACATAAAATAGCTTTTCTGAAAAATCAAATTCACCGCACGGTTTTCTTAAATCAGCACTGCTGATTGTAAAAACTGCACTGCTGATTATACAATCTACACTGCTGATTTTATAATCAGCAGTGTAGATTTAAGAAAATTGTGCGGTGAAAACAGCTTTTATGTGGGGCGAAATTAATTTTTCTCAGGCTGTAATGTGATGATTTTCAATGCTCTACAGAAACAAACATGATTGTGCGAAAATCAAAATATTGTCCAAACTCCAAAAATAATGGATTTCAGGTGTGGAATAACAGCATAACAGGCCCGGCAGATGTCAAGTTATGTCAAACGGTTTTTGGGCCGACGGATTTTTAAGATAGTGTCTTCGTAGACTCATCTTATGGTTTTAAGTTGATGTCTTTACAGACTTCTCTTATAATTCTTATGGTTGTAAGCAGATGTATTCGCAGACTACTATCGTGATTCTTATGGTTGTAAACTGATGTATTCACAGACTACTCTTGTAATTTTAATGATTCAGAGCTTGCGACGGAGGGCGTGGCGCGAAGCGACGGAGGAGTCTGTGAATACACCTACTTTGAATCATCAAGTTCACGATAGTAGTCTGTGAATCCATCTGCCCTAAATCATAAAAAGCACAAGAAGAGTGATTGCGAATTCACTTATTCCCAATCACTCCCAAGCGTCTGTCCTCAATATATATCTGATAGACGATTCAGTGAGAGCATTTGCATAACCCCTCTATCTATATTGGGGCTTTATCAGAAACACACTCCGAGAGATATAGAAGTTGTATGAATCTTGGTTTTCTTGCAAATGAGCAGCGCCCAAAGCACCATCACGGCATTGAGATATCTGTTTCTGAACACGAAGTGTAAGGCTGACACTAAGGCAAAGGTGTTGGTGGCATGGCAGGACGGGAAGCCGAACCTTCCGCTGCGATAGCCGTTGACAAGGTGCACCAGCTCGGATGTGGGGTTGTCGGGATTGGAAGGACGCATACGTCCGATGGCATCTCGTATGACATGTCCGCACAATTGGTCGGAGACTGTTATTGTTGCAGCCATGCACAGCACAAACAGGAGCAGGATGCGGGGGTGATGCCGCATGTGGATGAAGGCTATGACAACGAGGGCGGCATAGAACGGAATCCAAGTGGTCTTGTGGGTGTATGCCCACATCGTGTGGTCGAGAAAGTCGCACTGCATACTGTTGATGAACAGCAGAAGTGTTGTGTCAATTTGTGTGATAGAGTTCATTGTAGACGTTTTGTAAGTTGATTGACATTTGTCTGTCGGAGAATTGTCGGGCATAATCCCATCCCTTGTCCGTCATTTCCTTGCAGAGCAGGGGAGAGGCGATGAGGCTTTTCACGGCTTCGGCAAGCTGTGTCCAGCTATAGGAGGGGATATATATGCTGTGCGGTCCTCCAGCTTCTTCAAGACAGGAGCCTGTGGCGGCTATGACCGGTACACGAGACAGCAATGCTTCTACGACCGGGATGCCGAAACCTTCGTAGACGGACATGCAGGCGGAGGCCAAAGCTCCTTGATAGAGGGATGGCAGTTCGGTGTTGCTCACGTGGTTGAGGATGTGCAGACGAGACGAAAGCCCTTTTTCTTCAGCCTGAAGTTCAATCTTCTTCTGATAAGTCATTTTGCCGTGTCTGCTCTCCTTGCCCACCAATACGAGATGGATGTCGTCGGGCAGGAGGCTCATGGCCTTAAGCACGGTCAGCTGGTTCTTCCTGCGCTCGATGGTGCCGACACTGATGAGGTATCTTCGGGGCAGACCATACCGCTTTTTCACAGCAAGAATCTGTGATTCGGGCATGGGCTGGGAGAATAGCGCTGTGTCTACGCTTTGATATACCACGGAAATCTTCTGTTCCGGCACGTGGTACAGTTCCATCAAGTCGCGCTTGGTCTGCCGGCTGATGGCTATCACCCTGTCTGCTGCCTTGCAGGCATGGTGGGTCTTCAGTTTGAGGATGTAGCGTTGCAACAGGCTGTAGGTATGGGGATAACGCAGGAAGATGAGGTCGTGGATCGTCACGACGCTTTTGCATCCGGTATGACGTATGCCCCAGGGAAGTTCGTTGCTCAGACCGTGATAGATGTCTATTCTTGAACGCTTTATACTGAAACAGACAAGCAGGTTCCGCCACAGTTCGCGAACGAGACCTAAACGAAGAAGGCCGGGAGGGCTGACGAAGGTGGCACGGCTTGTGAGCTGCGACACTGCCTCCTCCTTGCTTTGGCCGTTTGTAAACAGAACAACCGACACGGAACCGGCAAGTGCGTTGATACATCTGCGACTGTAATTGCCGATACCCGTGAGATTGCTTACAGCCTTTTTGGCATCAAATCCTATCTTCATAAATGTCCGAACCTGAGAAGCCTGTAATAGCAAAATTTTCAATATGATACATCATGGAACTTAAATCTTTTTTTTGCCTATACATCTGTACCATAATTTTCTATGCCATTCGTTGTAATAGCGTTGCTTCCTCTTGCATTTGACGGACCTTGATTTTTCTGCTTTATATAAATAAAGCGTGAATCTTTCTTTAGTATGGGTTGAATGACTGATTCGATGTTATCTGTCGAACCATCGTTTATAATGATTGCTTCCCAATTGTAGAAAGTTTGAGCTAACAAACTATTTATAGCGTCGGAAATATATGCGGCTTGATTATAACAAGCCATTATAATTGATATAAGAGGTGTATCCATATTAATTTCTTTTTCTGTTACGCACCAATTCGCGCACTACAAGTCCGAGAGGTGCGACATGAAAATAATAAGTTTTGACATCCTTGCCCATCTGCTTGCACGTGTGCATATACAGCAAGTAGAAAGGTGATAACAGATAATAGAGCAGGATGTGCAGAATATTGAACCACAACGGACGACATACATTGCTTGCGTGCTTCAACAGCTGAAGCTGTGAAGCGAATGTCCTGTGGATGCGCACTGCCCGCCCCCCCTCATTCGGGTTCCGCGGTCGTGGACAGCAAATGCGGAGGGAGAGAATCCCACCTTGTATCCGTGGAACCTTGCCCTCTGTATGAGATTGGCATCCTCTGCATAGTGCATGAACACCGGACTGAACATGCCGATCTCTTCTATGCAACGGCGAGGGATGAGCCAATGGGCGGCAGGGGAGAATTTGACTTCGTAGATGTCTTTCGTGCGCCCAAGCAGCGTGTCTTCTGTGAAACGTTTCAGGGTTGGCAGGTAGCGGCACAGGAAATTCTCCGCTTTGGTGTGTGCGGCATCGGTCTGCACAGGAGCGATAATGCCGTATTCGGGATTGCGGAGATGGACACCGACGAGGGAAGACAGTGTGTTGTGCTCGACCCATGCATCTTGATTGAGCAGATAGATGTAGTCGCAGCCGTGCTCCATCGCATACTCGATGCCCATATTGTTGGCACGTCCGAACCCTAAATTGGTCTGGTTCTCGATAATGACGCAATGCGGAAACTTTGTTCTTACTCGACCGACCGTGCCGTCGGCCGAATGGTTGTCCACCACGACAACGGTAGTCCCTGCATCGGTATATACGCTGCCTATGCATCTGTCCACCCACGGCATGGCGTTGTAGGTTACTATGATTACGAAGATGTTCATGTGTTCTATGTGCTGTGGGCCGACAGGAGGACAATAGATTGTCTTCCTGTCGTGCCGGTTTATTCAATCATAATGGGTAAGGTCGCCATTTATGGTCTGCAATATGACTTTGCCTTTCTTCTCCTTGATGGAGTCAGCGCCCTCGACTGCTTGCTTGCCGTTATTGTCGTAGATGATGCATCCGGTTGAATCCCTGAACATGAATCCGTTGTTATAGGTGTTGAAGGCGAACGGATAAGTGTAGGTGTCGGCAAGGACGTCGCGGCTGAACCGGAACTCCTCATGCGGCAGTCCCATCAATCCCAAAACGGTGGCTGGCAGGTCTGTCTGACTGACGAAACTGTCTATTTTGCGTGCTTCCTTCACGGCACCGCCCAAAATGAGGAAAGGAATATGTGCATATTCTTTGGTGTTGGCGCGGCACTCGGCGCTCTGATTGAAGCCGTGGTCGGCAATGCATACGATGAGCAGATTCTCCCATGCTTCGGTACGCTTCAGGTCATTAATCAGTGTGGAGACACAACTGTCGGTATAGGCAAAGGCATTGAACCGCTCGTCAGGAATACGTTGGTATGGCACATCGAAAGGAGTGTGCGAGCTTAGTGTAAGGTAAGTCATATACCATGGAGAAAGCTTTGAACGGTACTTCTTGATAATATCTTCTTTCAGCCGTGCACACGTGATGTGGTCCGGCACCCCCCATCTCTGAGTGACTTCCGACGCAGGGAAATCATCTTGTGAAATGAGCGTGTCGTGTCCTGTGGCGAGAAAGAAATCCGACAAGCTAAGAAACGTGATGTCGCCTCCGTACAGCACAGATGTCTCGTATCCGTATGCCTTAAGGGTCTTCGGCAGTCCGGGCATGGAATGAAGTTTGCGAGTCATCTTGATGACACTCGTCGTGGGATGAGCAATGTATCCGCAGATGGTGGCCGGCAATCCTCTGTCTGTCCTGAAGCTGCTGCAGTAGCAGTGTGTGAAACAAATTCCTTCGTCCATCAGACGACTCATTCCCGGGGCTACCTCCGGCATTCCTCCGAGGCTCTCGATGAACATGGCGCTGAAGCCCTCCATGATGATGACGAGGACATTGGGACGGGCGGTGTTCAGGGCAGACTGCGGTACTTCCTGCTTCGGGAATAGGGAGGCGAATGCTTCTGCGCGCTCTTCTTCGGGAAAGAAACGGAAATCACCATTGTCTCTGACAAGTTTGGTCATGGTATAGAATATATTGTACAACGGATTCAGGGCAGAATGGTTGCAGAAGTCGATGCGTGAATAGTATGCGCGCGTGGCAGTGTTGGGCCATTTCCGTATTCCGCGTATAGAGACGAAGAGGCATCCGGCAAGGCAAAGCATGACAGCGCTTTTTATGTACCATTTCCGGAACTTCCATTCGTTTTGCCGGAGCAAAGGCTGGGGCAGACGGAGAATGAAATAGATAATGGCAGTCAGTGCCAGAACCATCAGCAGACGTAGGATGATGAAACTTGTGGTGACACTGGCAAAGGCATTCTTAGGGTCGTTGAGATACATGAATATGGTGGTGTCGAGCTTGAACTCCCAAAATTCGTACAGGACGGCATCGGTCACTGTGGTTATGGAGATAAGGAAAGCTATGAACCAAGTGTATATTTGCATGCACCTGTCCGGATTGAATCTTTTGCAACATGCAGAAATCCATAGGAATATCAGCGGAACAATGGTAAGGTAGCCTGTCGTTGCGTTGTCAAGAGCGAATCCGTGGAGATAGATGTCCCATAAATCGTCCGGCTTGCAGTCTTCTGTCCAGAACGCATGGTTGTAGAAGATGAAGAACGGCTTTTGGATGGCGAGGAAAATGCAGACAATGAGTGCATAATATGCAATAATGCCGGTAATGTTCTTTTTCATGAATAATGGCTTTGATGTTGAAAAACAGTGGCTTGTTATAGTTCTAATTTGAATTTCACCTTTTCCGGTTTTCTCTTGATGTATCTCTTCCAGAAGCGTTCACGTGCCTTCAGCATGATGCGTTCGCATTCATCTGCATCGAATCCGCGGCAGGTTGCATAGGCCCTTGTCATTAGGATGATGAACCGCTTCGGTCCCCATAGACGTGCGAAGTTGCGGCTTCCGCGCTGTGGCCCGACATACCCGATGTACATCTGGTTGGTGTCGACAAGAGAGAAATGGTAATCACCGTTGCGCCTTGTCCACAGGATGTTGCCGGGAGAATAGTCTTTATGAAGAAAACCTTTCTCATGTAGCCGGGCTGTGAAGCGTCCAAAGCTCTCGGCGAAATCTTCGTAGCAGCCTTCTTTAGCATTCCCCCATTCGTACATCTTGTGCTCATAGTCGGAATGTACACTGATGAAATAGGAATATTCGATGAGTCCGCATACGCGTTCTTCGATATAAGCCACAGGCTCGGGGGATTCTATTCCGTGGGCAAGGAGCAAAGAAGCATGTTTGTAGGCACGTCTGCATTTGGGCTGACGTATTCCGCAGGAGTACACAATAAGATTGATGCCTGAAGGACGGTGGTAGCGTTTGACATTGAGTTGTGTGCCGTTCGTACACACCACCTTCTTTATCAGATTGCGTCCGTTCTGCACGACTTGTCCGCAGTCATCTCTGTCGAAATGTGTGATGATTTCGGAAATGTCATTTCTGAGTGTTTCGTGCTGTGGATTCAGAACAATGTTTCTCTTCATTTTATTGCCGTTGAGGGTTTATGACACGGTTTATATAGTCGCATAGATGTTGTGGGGGAAGGGTTGTCAGACAATGGAAATCACCGTATCGGCAGCTGTTGCTTCCGCTGATTGTGCACGGTTGACATGGAAAATCGGCAACGATGCAGTTTTCACGCAGTTGTTTCCAGCCGAGGAAACCGCACTCCGGTGTGGTACTTCCCCAGACAGAAACGACAGGCGTGCCGGCCAGTGAGGCAATGTGCATATTGGCGGAATCCATTGTCAGTATCACATCAAGTGTGCCGATAAGCAGGATTTCTTTTTCTATGGGCATGCTTCCGGCCACACAAGTTACATTGCCGTGTCTGTCGGCCCAATTCTCCAGAACTGCCTGCTCGGTTCCTTTCCCTCCGAACAAATAGATGTGGGTGTCTTCCTCCTTCGCAAGAATATCGACGACTTGCCGCATCTTATCCGGAGGGTAAGTCTTGTTCTTGTAACGGGCAAAAGGAGCGATACCGATGTTGCGGACGCTTGTTAGACCGTAAGGATGGTCTTTGCATCCAAAAGGAGTGAAAAGCTGTTTGGTAGGGAACCCAATCCTTTCCAGCACATCAAAATACCGTAATGTAAACGGCTTGCATCTCGACAGCCTGTTCTTGTTGCCTGTAATGTTTCTTCTCTTCATGCGTTCTTTGCGAAGGATGCCCACCTTGCGTCCTTTGAGCAGAAAGAAAATGTCAATCAGCCACGAACGGAGCACGTTGTGAAAATCAGCAACAGCATCAATATCTTCTTTGTTGAGCTGTTTCAACAAGCGCATGAGTCCTCGTATGCCGTGATGCCTTTCCTTTTCATATTTTATGAAAGAAATATTAGAGGGAGGACCAATAAAGACAGATGCAAATCTGCTGTGAGTCAGTATTTTTACCTGTACGTCTGGATACTGTGAGGCAAAAGAGTAGATTGCCGGTATCGTCATGGCCACGTCCCCTAAAGCTGATATTCTTACAATAAGTACGGTCATCGGTTGTATTTCCTTTGTTCGTAATATTTGGCGAGCATCACAATCTGATAATACGCATTGAACAATGCGCAAATGACTCCAGGAATACCATCCTTGAACCCGCCTTTTTGGAAGTAATACTTGCAGAATCTGTGCAACGGGCGATATACAAATGCGAATATGCCGTATTTTTTACCGCTTTTCCGTATAAGCTCATTATCTGTATACCTGTCGATTTTCTGTATCCGTTCAGAAATGCTTTCGTCAGCGAGATGTATGAAGGCCAGTTCTGTGCGGAAGCGAGATATGTACTCCACTTTTCCGTCTACTTCCGGTGTAGAATGGATGTAAGGGGGCCATTTTGTTTTGTCACGGTGGAAAAACCTCAGGATGTGATTAGGGTAATTGGCATGCATGAACTTCCCCATGAAATAATTCTTCCTCGGTATATAAAGTCCGTCAGGACAGTCCGGCTGTGCAGTCAATCGGTACAGGTAGTCGCGCAGTTCTTTGGGAACAATCTCATCGGCATCGACTTCCAATATCCATGGGTTCGCGGCATGGTGTATGGCAACATCACGGGCCGGCTCTACGATGCTATGGTTGCCTTTTGGGAATGTAATGATGCGACACCCGTATTTTTTGCAAATGTGGAGTGTGCTGTCGTTGCTTTCCATATCACAGACAAGCAGTTCGTCAAAACCCTCAAGACACTGGAGTACCTGCTCCAGATATTTTTCGGCATTGTACGTATGTATGATAACTGTTATTTTCTGCATGATGAAGGTGTATGATTAATATTCGTCATGTTGAAATACTTTTCTGCAACCATCAGCTGTATGGCCTTTTCGGTCTCTTGGTCTTTGAATTGGGCAATGTACTCGTGGGCGTGTTCCACAATGGCTTCCGCCTTATGAGGATGGGCGATATAGTAATTCAGCTTTTCAATAAGATCGGAATAATCAGGTTTGACCTCTATGTAGTGGTAGTCCGGAACGAGTGTGCCTTCCATAAACCATGTCTCGTATTTGGGCTGTGGCATAACCGCTATGGAATTTGAAGACATCACCCATTTCAGATTCGTCGCCACGTCTCCTCCCTCGATGCAGGCAATGAATTTGTACTTTAGCTGCTGCCTGATGGTCATGAATTCTTTGACATACTTGCAGTTTTCTTCATCGTCTTTCTCCCTTCTCGTTTTTCCGATGTTGCACATTGGATGGTCGCAAAACATTTCGTTGAGCCGTTTGCGCAAGGGATTGGCATTTGCCCATGTCGTTCTGCCGACAATCATGTCCTTTTTCTCGCGGAATGGTATGTGGTCTTTTACGAACAGGAAGTGCCTCCATTTGTTGAGTTTTAGAATGACAGAATTGGCATTGTCGCCCTTGATGGGGCGGCTTTTCACAAAAGTCGGTTCCTTCGGCACTGTGATTACATCCCCCATGAGATACTTGAAGTGCAAATCCGGATGAAAATACCGTAATGTCTCATACAAATCGAAGAAATATTTGGTATGACGTTTTGTTTTCTTGCGGAATGGAAACTTGAATGTACCAATACTTTCGTATGTCGACAGACTTTGCCTTTCCGTAAGACGACAATAATATTCAACTCGCCGCTTCAGTTCTTTTCTTTCCGTGAATCTTGACAGAAATGCCTTTCGCCGGGCACGGAAGAAGACATTGGGAATAGCGTAGCTTGTACTCCCTGATATATAAACATTTATTCTCGAAAGCCAACGTCCGATTTGTATGTATTTCGTATTCATCAGGATTATTAATCAGACAGATTCAAGTACTGTTCCACTCCTTCTATATCTTTGCGCGTATCTACCGAAAGCGATTTGCAATGGCAGTTGTAGTAATATATAGGCACATTGTTTTCGATGAACCGGAAAGAGTCGTTCTCTTCTATTTTCTCTATAGGGCCGCGAGGAGTGTTGTGGTAGAAGTCGAGGGCTTTCCGGTTGAAGGCTCCTACCCCGACGAATTTGTGGTAAACATAGTCCATGTTGCCCTTTGGGTAGGGGATGGGGCTGCGCGAGATGAAAAGACATCTGTCGTGAGCGTCTGTGACGATTTTCAGATTTGTGGAGTCGACCACTTCGACCGGATTACTGAAGTCTGTCATAAGGTTCGACACATACAGCTCGTTGTCGGCAATGCTGTTGGGGATGCACTGCACGATTGATTCTTTTGTTAGCAAAGGTTCGTCACCGTTGACCATGACATACAGGTCGGCTTCGACGCGTGTGGAGACTTCATACAGACGCTCCGTTGCCGTGTCGTGGTCGCTTGAGGTCATAATCACCTCTGCTCCGAAGCTTTCGCATACAGCTTTTATCTTTTCGCTGTCTGTCGCTACATATACGTTGCTGAAAGCGTCTACTTCCTTGCAATGTGAATAAACCCACTGAATCATCGGCTTTCCGCAGATGTTTGCCAGAGGCTTCTCAAAGAAACGTGAAGATTCTGCGCGGGCCGGAATTACACATACTATTTTCATATTCAATCAGTTTTTATTGTTTTTTCGTTTATGTTTCCAACGCTTATGCGACCACAACCAATATTGGGGTGCGCGTCTGATGGTTGTTTCAAGCATCTGCATGTACAGGAGGGTATAAGGATATTCCTCGTCTGTATCTGCTGGCGACATGCTTTTCACTGTCATGATGTATTGCCCTCTCCGGGGCTTCTCTACGTCAAGATAAAGGAACGCGGCGCCGATATGTTTGCCTATCTCTTCTCCTCCGACCATGTATGGGGAGTCTTGGTTGAGAAAACAGGTCCAGTGGTTCAGACTGCGACGTATGGGGCGCTGGTCTGAGATGAAACCGATAAGGAATGTGCTGTGTTCTTGTTTCATCTTTATGATGGTGCGCACGGCGGTCTTCTGTGGGATGAGGACAGTGGAGTAGCGCGAACGTATGGCTTCCATCAGTTTGCCGGAAAGGCGGTTGCTTATAGGGCGGTAGATTTCTCCGCTGACCTTGGGGTTGCTGTAGCGGCGGGTTATTTCCTGCACCCATTCCCAGTTGCCGTAATGCCCGAGAAACATTACTATCGGACGGCCTTCTGCGGCGATATCCTCTATCAGTTCTATGTTATGTACAATCACCCGACGCTTCATCTCCTCGTCGCTGATGTGGAGAAGTTTCACCGTCTCTATGATGCAGTCGCATAAATGCCGGTAGAAGCCCTCTTCTATCTCGTCGAGTTTGTGCTCATCCATTTCGGGAAAAGAGTTTCTGATGTTTCTCCTTACCACTTTGCGCCTGTATTTCAGTATATATCTCACAAAAGGATACATGGCATCGCTCATGCGATACATCACGCTGAGAGGAATATGGGCGATAAGGCGGCACAGGAATATGATGATAGCGTATATCCGGTTTTCCATATCAAGCTTTCGGGTTCATTATGGTGGACATAATCATTTGGGTTGCTCCTATATTCTGGTTTACATACAGATGTGCCTTGTCTTTTATTTCCGCCAAAAGTGTCTCGTTGGTCTTTAGTTCAAGGAACCATCTGTCAAGCTCGTCTGGTGAACTCGCCATACGGCCTATTCCGGTATTTATCATTTGGAGTGGAGTCACCTTGCGGTGTATGCAGGGACCGAATGCCACGGGGAGTCCGTATACGACCGGTTCTATGACACTGTGGAGATACTTGGTAAATCCTCCTCCTACATAAGCCCACCGCCCGTAGCGGTATATGCGCGACAAGGCGCCGATGAAGTCTATAACCAGTACTTGCACATGAGAGAAGTCCGTGCCGGGCTTGCATTCGGAATATAATAAGGTGTGCCCCTCTACTTTGTATTTGATTTTATTCAGAATTTCTTCGCTTATTTCATGCGGAACAAATATGAATCTGGTGTCCTTGTGCTTGTTGGCCACGTAGGCCACCATTTCAAGGTCCTTGCTGTCGCTGATGCTTCCCGCTATGAATATTCCGTCACTGTGTGCACAAAAGGCTTCTATCATGTCGTCATGATATTCTGTCTGGGCTATGGCGACGGCATTGTCGAACAGAGGATCGCCGGCGACGATGGCATTCTTGTATCCTATTTTTCTGAGGTTTGTCTGCGACTGTTCGTCAAGTACTGTGCATGAAGTGAAGCATTGCAACATGGAGCGGTGGAAACCTCCGTACCATTTGAGGAACACGGAGTGTTCGGATATGAGTGCCGATATGAGAAAAGTCGGAATCTTCCGTCTGGAGAGTTCGGTGAGGTAGTTTTTCCAATATTCGGAAATGATGAATGCGGCTCTTTGGGGCCTTACGGCATCAAGGAAAGCCACTGCGTTTGTCCTGCTGTCAACAGGCAGGGCAAAGATATAGTCCGCTCCGGTCTTGTCTGCCGAGATGTGTTTCAGTGCGTTATATCCTGTAGGTGAGAAGAAGGTGAGGACTACGCAGTTGCCGGATGAACGGCGCAGTTCTTGCATTAACGGACGTGCTACGGCATACTCGCCTAATGATGCTGCATGAATCCAGTATACATTCCGGTTTTCCGCCGCCATTGTCCGGGATATTTCCGGTATGGAATTTTTGCGGCACTCTGCAAAACATATAAAATCTTGTCCGAAGGCTGACCTGAACAGGTTGGGCATACGGTGGCAACCTGCCAAGCGAACCAGTTTGTCCAGCAGAGCTAAAGCGATATTATACAGAAAATGAGTTGTCATCACTTCTTTTGTGGAAAGTTGCCTATAGACAAACCCGAGATTTGGCGATCAAAACATACAAAAAAAGACGTGGGTGTCTGTACTTCCTGCCTACCCCGACTTCAGGCCTTCGCAATTGCCTCCATTCAAGGATAGGCAACGCAGTTAGCCCACGTCGTGATATATTATAGTACAACACACCATCGCGCGGCATTGTGAATGCCGGCAAATGACACATCTGGATATAATACACCCAACGCGGACGTTCTTGTTGCCGTCTCTCCCTGAATGGTTTCAAATTTGCGAAGTTTGAAGTCGGAAGATAACGTCCGTAAACGTCCTTTACCAATAAATGCAGACCCCGTTCCCCTTTGTGGGCTAACTGAGTCGATGGCAAAAGTATAAAAAAAGCAGGATTGTACAAAATTATATTTACATATTCTATGGCTTGTTCTATAAAAGCCGGAAAATATACGGATTTTAGATTCTACATAGGGTGTTATGGCTATATGGTATATGCGAGTTCGGTTTGTGTCCCAAGTCGCATTATTCTAAGAGAGTCCTATAAGAAAGTTGGTAATCATGTAGGGGTTTTGTATCCTGACTCCGTCGTCGTGTCATCGAAAAAAATCTCATTGTGTCTACTTGTCATGAATTACAGGCTTTTTTTGACAATCTGAAATGTTAAAATTCAAGACTTCACAGAATCGCATAAAATCGACCGAACCCGACCAAAGTTCCATTTACGTGATTCTAAGAGCGTTTTCGGGCCTTGAACCCGAAATGTAAAAATAATACAATTTACGTTCTGAAAAGATACATTTATTCACACTCGCGCGTGTATTGTCTGAAAAAAGAGTACGCTGGAAATAAATCTTGTTCACCTTGAAAATGGTTTTAAAATGCCTTGTAAAAAAATTTTCAAGGTGAACGAAATTTATTTTCAAGGTGAACGAGTTTGAGAACGTCCGTTTTTCGGGCTGAAATCGGGTAGTGACTAAAATTGATTTCTTAAAAAATCAAAATCAGATTTTTCAATGCCGGGAAAAACAAAAATGGATTCCGGCAGAGAAAAGCAGGAATCTTGAATAGAATTTTTTGTAACTTGCTGATTATCAATATATCCTATTTTTACCCTGACTATACCTTTTGTATCTAAAACTGCATAATTATAGTAAAATAGTATTTTGTTGATTATCAATTGTTTATCTATAAAGTATCAAAAAATCGGCAATTATTCATATGTGAACAAATCTTAATTATGTTAATAAAGCTCCGTCTGTTATGGGTAGACTTAGTGTCAAAAAGAAAGAAGAACAGTTCATGAGAAATATTGTTGTTTTTGCTTGTGTCTTCACAGACTCCTCCGTCGCAAGCTCCCCCAATTGCGGAATAGGAGCAATTGGGGGAGCTTGCGACGGAGGGCGTGGCGCGTAGCGACGGAGGAGTCTGTGAATATACCATCTTTAAATCATCAAAATCACGATAGGAGTCTGTAAATACAACCATTTACAATCATCAAAATCACAAGATAAATCTATGAATCCACCACCTTACAACCAATAAAAAAGAGCCGGTGCATGTATGTCTGCAACCGGCTCTTGTATTTGCCCTGATCGTATTGCCTTAATCCATATGGAAGACTTCCGGCAGAGGAATTGAAATCGGAGAGTTGTCCGGGTTCACTTCCATGATATCAGCCATGTAGTCCCACCATTTCTTGACAATAGGATTCTCTCCCATATCCTGAGAACCGCCTTCGCCCTTTGTCTTCTGGAAAGCAAAAAGGATGTTGGTGTCCTCATCCAGATATATTGAATAATCATAAACTCCGCCCTCCTGCAACAACCGGCGCATTTCCGGCCATAGTGCGGCGTGACGTCTTTTGTACTCTTCCTTGAAGCCCGGCTTCAGGAACATCTTGAATGCTTCTCTTTTTTCCATAATATCTTAATTTAAGTGTGACGAGGCACGGACTGTATGTGTCCGGCCCCCTTGAATGTTGTTTCTTTTTTTTGTTCTAATGTACAATCACCATCGTTGCACCGAAACCGTATTGCTGGAATGAGGCATCCTGATATGTGCACGACTTATACTTATGTTTCAGTTCTGCGATGATGGCACTGCGCAAAACACCTTCGCCTTTTCCGTGGATGAAGACAATACGTCGCCCTTTTTCCTTCAGATGTTCGTCCATGGTCTGGCGGAATATGTTCAGTTGATATTCCTTTATGTCGGCAGCCGACATTCCGGCGGTCGTGTCGAGCAGCTCGCTGGCATGAAGATCTATCTCGATGATGGCATTCTTGTCCGTTTTCTTGTTTTCACGAGCGGCACTGACACGAGGCTTTTCTGTCTCCGCCTTCTCATACATGGCTTTTTTCAGTTCGGAAGCATTGACGACGAGCGGACGTACAGGCATGTCGTCTTTCACTATGTCGAATACAAGAGCCGGTTCATCAAAGAATATGTTTTCGCGGAATGTGTGCAGCTTATAGAATTTGGTGGTGTCGATACGTATCTCCACTCCTACAGCCGGTTTGAGCAGGAATGTTTTGTCTTCTTTATAGGCAATGAACTGTACTGCCACACGCTCCATACCGTTCAGCATGGCATGGGTAATTTCTTCAATGCACAGTTTGGTATTGGGTTCGACAATGTTTGTGGAGCGGAGCCTCCATGCTGTATTTTCTGCCGACATATATGTGTAGCTTATGAAGAAATTGCTGTCATTGACAATATAGGCATCGAATACTGTTGTGGATATTTCTTTGGTGTTCCGGGGTACGAAGGCAAGACAGACATTCAGTTTGTCACCGTCCTTGCGTTCTTCCGGCTTCGGCTTGTAAGTGATAGGCTTGTCATTGAAATCTTCTTCGGTGTCTTTTACTGCTAACGGCTTTTCGCGGGACGCGAAAGATGGTTGCTGGCGGTTGTCACTGCTTTTCTTCCGCCCTATAGTGTCAACCTTGGCAATGTTGTAGTTGTCGGTGTCGATAACCACACATTCCGATATCAGGGCCGGAATTTCAAAGCCGTCTTCATCTTCCACCAATACGATGTTGCCTTTTTCAAACTTGCGTACAATGCCTCCGCCGACATCACTCAGAAATCTTACTTTATCTCCTATCTTCATATCGATTCTCTTTAATTTGTGGAAAATTATGTGCACACGCATCGCAGGTGCTACATTTTATGGTCTACAAAGATAGGTATAATGGGAATCAAAACAAACTGTATTTGCGAAAAGTCCGGGATGAGAGAAGAAAAACAAGGTGGTCTGTTGGTCTGTAAAGAAGCAAGTGAGTTCGATGAAATCATGGTAAAGCAACGGATTCTCTCATTCTTGAGGAAGGTCCGGCGTGGTGTTTTCGCTGTCCTCCGGCATGTCTTCCTCCATCAGTTTGCGAGGAATGCTTTTTTTCGGTGTGACACCGAGCTGCTTAAGCCCTTCAAGCCGCCTTACTATGTTCCCTCTTCCGTTTGACAACTGCCCGAAAGCCGTGTCACAGTTGCGCTGGGCTGTCTTCAAGGCTTCGTCAACCTTTGTGAACGTCTCCACAAAAGTGACGAACTTGTCGTACAGTTCAGAGCTTTGCTTGATGATGGTCTCTATGTTTCTGCTTTGCTTTTCGCTCTGCCAAAGATTATGGATAAGTTGCAGGGCCATCATCAGATTGGTCGGATTGATGATCAGAACCCCTTTCTTGAAAGCTTGCTGCCCGAGTTGGGGTTCTGCACGCAGCGATAGGATATAGCTTCCTTCGTTGGGAATGAACATCAGTACGTGGGATATGGTGTTCTGTACAAGTTTGTCGTATTTCTTTGCGGCAAGTTCGTCGATATGACGCTTTACGGACTGCAGGTTCTCTCTTTCGTAGTGTCGCATCTCTTCTTCTGTCTGTGCACCGGTGTAGTTGACATAGGCAGTCAGCGATACTTTGGAGTCGATGACAACGTTTCGTCCGCCCGGACATTTGACAACGACGTCCGGACGAAGGTTGTTCCCTTCCTCATCCTTTACGTTAGCCTGGATTTCATATTCGTGGTCACGGCGGAGTCCGCTTTCTTCCAGAATGCTTTCAAGCAGCTGTTCTCCCCAGTCGCCTTGCACTTTGCCTTTGTCCTTCAGGGCATTGGCAAGGTCGGCTGCGTCCTGTCCTATTTTTTTTGTCTGCATGGCGAGTCCTTCTATGGCTTTCTCTACGGATGCTTTCTGTTCGGCACTGCTTATGCGTGCGTCTTGTACGGCCTTTTGCACTCTTCCCATTTCTTCCTTCACCGGGGCCACTATTCCTGCTATCTGTTCTGCATTGGTGCGTTTCAGTTCTTCGCTGCGTTCGTTCAGTGTCTCTACGGCGAGTTCGTGAAACTGGCTTTTCATGCTTTTCAGCGTCTCATAGTAATGTTCCTTTATTTGGTTGACCAGTTTGCCGGAGTTCGCACGTTCATTAAGCAAAGCGTCTGACAAAGCCTTCTTTTCAGCTTCTGCCATGGCTGTGAGTCCAATCTGCTTGGCCATTTCGGCCTGCATGAGACTCATCTTGGTCTGCATGTCGGTCTTCTCGATTTCGTCTTCCTGTACTTTACGTTTGAGGTCGTCCGTTTCATGCGTAATCCTTGCCACCTCATTGTTTCTGAGCAGATAGCCGGCTGCAATGCCGATGGACATCGCCGCGATGATACAAATGATTGTCGTCATGAATGTTGGGTCATGGTTTTATACAATGAAAAATCTCAGTTTTTCACTTCCACAAAGTCCACATAAGTGCCTTCATCTTTTGCGAAAATCTTCTTTCTGCTGCCGTCCGTCTTTTTCTTTTCGGCCTTCTTCCTGTGGGAACTCTGTCCGTTCCGGGTCTGTGAACCGTTTCCGCCAGTGGATGTGGTTCTGTGCTTCCTTGCGGAATCTTGGGTGGTGTGTCCTATGCCGCCAAAGAGCTTGCGCATTATAATACCCGCGAATGCCGCAATGCCGAGTACAAAGAGCAGAAACAATAAAAGTATGAAGCCTAAAAAATTCAGCATAAATCAACAAATGTTTTTTCCGTTTTTTAATATAATGGTGGCAGAGGTGCCTCTGCTTGTATACAGAAAGGGGGATATCTTTCAATATATAACACTTTTGTCTGCATTATTGTTCATCGCTTCCCGGAAGATACAGGGACACGATGGAAAGTAGCAGATACAGACCGATACATCCGGCAATCCCTCTGGACAAGTGCCGGAATGTCTGTCCGCACAATATGCCGTCGAACGCTGATGTGGACAATACGACAAGGCACAAGGCGATATATATGTATTTTATCTTGTTGGCTTTCCACGACAGGTCCTTGAATTTGAGTGCAAACATTGGGATGTTGCATACAAGCAGCCAACTGAACATGATGACGAAGGCAAACAGGAATGGAGCGTTGAACATGGGGGATGTCAGATAAGTCTCGCTGCTTGATATCAGGGCGCTCCAGAATATGGCATTTGCGGGAGTCGGCATGCCGATGAAAGTGGTGTGTTGGCGCTCGTCGATGTTGAACTTGGCGAGCCGCATGGCTGAAAATGCGGCCATGATGAATGCTGTGAACGGCATCACTGTAAACCAGAATGAATTGTAGAGTAGTTCCGGATAGCGTACCTCGGTGAACAGTGTGAATATCATTGCGGATGGGGCGACTCCGAAGGTGACCACATCGGCAAGGGAGTCGAGTTCGACTCCGAGCTTCCCCGATACTCCCAATGCTCTTGCCGTTAGTCCGTCGAAGAAGTCGAACAGGGCGCCAAGCAAGATGAAGATGAAGGCTGTGGTGAAATTATGATGAAATGCCGCACCGGCAGCTATGCAACCGCAGATAAGGTTGCAACATGTGATGATGTTGGGTATGTTGCGTACCAAAATAGACATTGTTATAAGGGTTTATTGTTGTTTGGTCGGCCGGGGAGAAAACTGTCTTCGCCGTGGGCGAAAGGGGATTGCTTTCTTCTGCCGATGTTTTTGCATGTAAGGTATCTCTGTTTAATACGATGTATAATACGATTGGTTGCTTATGAGCTTCCCTCTCACTTCAGTCTTGCAATAAGAGTTTCGTCACCCACTGTCGTCTGTCCGAGTTTTACAAGCACTTCTGTTCCCAAAGGAAGATATACGTCGACACGTGAGCCGAATTTGATGAATCCCATGTGGTCATCGATGAAGCACTCCGTGCCTTCTTCTGCATAGGTTACTATACGGCGCGCCATGGCTCCTGCTATCTGGCGTGCCATCACTTCCTGACCGTGAGGTGTGCGTATCACCACCATAGAGCGTTCGTTTTCCGTGCTTGCTTTCGGCAGGTAGGCCTTGTGGAAGTTTCCTTTCTGGTGGGCGACTTTCACTACTGTCCCTTCACATGGAATCCAGTTGGCATGCACATTGGTCAGGCTCATGAATATCGAAATCATCAGCCGCTTGTCGTGAAAGTATTCTGTCTCTTCCACTTCCTCTATCACTACAACATTTCCGTCGGCCGGGGCAACGACCGATTTCGTTGTCGGTCCTTGAAACATTCGTATAGGGCAGCGGAAAAAGTTCACCATTATGCCGTATACAATGCAAAGTATTGTGAGGATTATATATGAAAAAGGACATGCACCGCAAGTCCACCATAGCACAGCAACGACGCATGCCAATACCACACCTGACAGAATCAGCATCTTGACTCCTTCATTGTGTATGCGTATTTTGTTCCTCCGCTTATTGTGTATTATCGGTTTACCTGAATTCATGTCTCTCTATCTGTTGTACTGTAAGTTAAATATCAAACATGGAAAAAATAAATCCACACTATGTTGTGCATATTTACATGTTGTTCATATTGTCTCTTTGACAGCATTGCGATTTTTATGCATAAATTATAGCATCTTTTACATTTTCTGCATATAATATCGGACAAAGGTACACAATTCTGTTAAAAGGACAAAACTTTTTGTGTTTATATCCGAGCAGATGGTAAATTTTTAGACTTTTGTTGTTGGTGGAATGGATATATTTTGACTTGTATGGATGAAAAGGGATTGTGGGGATGTCGGTTGTGTTTGGACGGCTTCTTCCGCATTGTTTTACACGGATTTTCCATTGCCGGGTGGTTCGATTTTGTATTGCTTTGGAATTTTAGGTGTATATATAGGACTTCTTCATTGCGCTGTCCGGCAACGAGGAAATCCTATGTAACGCATCTGCTGAAAAAAATTGAAGGAAGTAATTCCTTTTCGGTCTGCAACTATTCGACGGAACATGCCCTTTACCGTTTCTTCTGAAAGAAACTTTTCATTTTCATAGCTGCTTCATCGGCGAGCATTCCGCTTATGACCTGAGTCTTGGGGTGCAATGCTTTGGGCGCATAGCGCATGTATCCTCGTTTCTCGTCGGAAGCTCCGTATACGAGACGCCCTATTTGCGCCCACGCTATGGCGCCTGCACACATTACGCATGGCTCTACGGTCACATATAAGGTACAGAGATCAAGGTATTTTCCTCCGAGGCATTCGGCAGCGGCTGTTATCGCCTGCATTTCTGCATGTGCTGTAACATCATGCAACTTTTCTGTCAGGTTATGTCCGCGTCCTACGATACGGCCGTTACACACAATGACTGCTCCTATCGGTATTTCGTCTTCTGCATATGCTTTGTCCGCTTCGCGCAAGGCTTCGCGCATGAATCTTTCATCATCTTCTTTCGTCATGGTTTTCATTGTTTTTTGAATTTGGCTTCGTTTAGGTTGCTTTTGAATGATATTGCAATATTAGGTATAAATATCAAGAACTCATTCTTTTTGTGTATAAAATTGGATTTTTTTCTTACGGATTTAATATCTGATATAAATAGGTAGTCTGTAAATGCATTGGGCTAAATCCATTCAAATAATTAGGTTAAGGAGTCTGTGAGAATGCTCGCTTAAACGCAGGTATCTTGTGCATCCGTTGTTTGAGTTTTCTAAAAAATCTGTGATTCCCTTGCGAACTTCCGTCTTCACTTCTTTCATAAGAGGACTCCTATTTATATATAGAAAACGGTTTTTGTGTTCCATAGCAGATGTTTCCGGACAGAATGCTGCATTCTTGGAACGGTGGCACCGGAAATATGAAATATCCCTTCTGAATAATTAATTTCAGCGCACTGTTTTTTATAATCCGCACTGCGGATTATAAAAACTGCACTGCTGATTGTATAATCTACACTGCTGATTTTATAATCGGCAGTGCTGATTTCAGAAAATAGTGCGGCAAAAACGACTTTCATGTGGAGCGAAATTAAAAATTTATAGGCGATAACATAATGATTTTCAATGCTCTATAAACGTGGACTTGCTTGGACGGAAATCAAAACTCCGTTCAAATCAAAAAAATAATGGATTTTAAGAATAGGATAACAGCGAAATAAGAATGGCAGATGAGGTTTGCCGTGAAATGAGAGAAGGTGTATTTAAAGTGGTGTATTCGCAGAATCATCAGATGAAGCCTGTGAATATGCCGGAACAAAACCATCAAACCTACGAGATGAGTCTGCGAGAACAACCTCTTACAATATATAAAAGCAAATGCAGCAACCTTGAAAGATGGTGACAGTCAATGGATAGGAATGACATTTTTCCATTTTCGGGTGGTTGTGGTTGTCGTACATCCTGTGCGGACAGGGCAAAAGATGCAGTTTTTGTTTGATAAGGCACAAAAAAGTAAAAAAGTCTGTATTTTTTTCGCTTTTTTCTTTGTTTTTAATATGGATTCAAATATCTTTGCATTTGAAGGGTGTAATTATATTATATTTTTATGAACAAGTATTACAGGACATTGCTTGGATTGGCAATGTTATTACCTCCGGTGGTGGCGAATGCTCAGTCCGGACAAAAGGATAGTAAGCACTTCTATCCTTATAACTATGTGCAAGTGCAAGGTGGTGGATCTATACAATTTTCTCCGGGCGGACGTTCCGATTTGTTATCTCCGGCATTCGGACTTAGCATCGGTAGACAGTTCTCTTCCGTTGTCGGTGCGCGTCTGAATTTTCAGGGAATGGACGCCAAGGTGAAAGTCGGGCAGGATTTTGAAAAGTTCAAGTATTTGACTACGGACATCGACCTGCTCCTTAATCTTACCAATCTGTTCTCAAGCAACAACAACCACAAGATGAATGTGTATGTGCTGGGAGGTTTCGGACTCAACTATTCATGGGACAAAACATGGGCACCGAGTACTTATGATGAGATTTGGGGACACAATTTCCGTGCCGGAGCTATTGCGGAATACAAAATTGCCAAGCCTCTCAGCATTTCGCTCGAAGTGGCATTTGACAACATGAACGACAAGTTCAATACCAGAACCAATAACTCCGATGATTGGATGGGAACAGTGAAACTGGGGCTCGCTTATAATTTCGGATACTCGAAGAAACCTGACTATGTGGAGCCGGAAGAGTCAAAGCCGCTTTCACTGTATGAACAAATGCAGGTCGGCGTGCGCAACCGTATCAACACATGGATGAAGCGTCTGAAAGGCGAGTCGAAAGAAGACTACCTGCTTCGTACAAGCGAAGACAAACTCGCTTCTCTCCGTTTGGAGTATGAGAACGAAATATCCACAGAGCTTGCAGGCAACAAAATCGGCAGCTCTAACGTGTCTCTCGGTAAATATAACAGCGGAAAAGAGCTGTTGTCGGTCGACTTCAATACAATGCCTTCCATCGTTCTGAATGTGCCTCGCAATGAAGTCGGTGCATTCAAGAGCGCTGATGACATGCAGTTCAAGAATACGGTATACGGTCTGAACAAGGATGACCGCTTCGAGGTGCTCTATACAGAGGTGCTTAACGGTAACAACTCAAAGACTTATGTCTATAATAATATGGACCGCAAGAGCGCTTCTCTCCTCAGTTCCGACGGCTTCCTTCCTCTCGATGTCGCCCAGCAGTCGATAGCCAATGAAACCAAACTTCAGCAGATGACAACGAATGCCGTGCAGAAGGCAAAGGACGAGAATATCCTTTCCGACAATACCATTATTTCGGTGTCTACAGCGGTTCTTCCGGACAAGGATGCGGCAGGAAAGGATATTCTTGACTATAAGGTGAGCTACAAGTATACGGTGAAGGATGACTTCAGCGTTTCTGACGATTTCGCTCCGGGCCAGTATGATGCAGAAAACTCCAAGGCTTCTGTTGCGATGCTTGGCATCATAAGGAAAGCTTTTGAAAGCGATTTCTCACAGTACATCAAGGCCGGCAAGTCTTGCCGCATCTCTTATACCGGTACGGCTGACGCTATGCCTATCAACGGAGTTATCCAGTATAACGGCAAGTATGGCGATATAAAGAACCAGGCAGTGAATGTCAACGGTGCTAAGAAGCAACTCAGCGTGACAAAGAAAGACGGAATCACGAGCAACGAGCAGCTTTCGCTTATTCGTGCCGTGAGCGTGAGGGACTACATCTACAAGAATGTCAGTGGTCTGAAGAATATGAAGACAACAGATGAATATAACATTGAGGTATCTTCAGAGGTAGGTTCACAGCACCGCCGTGTCATGGTTGACTTCCTCTTCTATGACGCATTCTAATGATTTTCTTAATAATTTAATTGTTAGATTGCCTGCCGTCCCCTTTCGTGAGAAAGGTGGCGGTGGGTTCTTTTCCTTTTTTGTGATAAGGGGATAATTGTGTTATATTGACGAACAACTTTGGAAAAAGTTGCAGGGTCTAAGGCTGTTAGGTGTAAATCCTTTGGAACGGAACAGGTGAATATTCGGTTCGTTGAATTCAGACCTGACAGCCCGACACCTTGAAGTAGATTTGTGTACTGATGAAAAAACATCTACATTTTATATGAGTGTGAAAAATAAAGGGTTATAAAATGAAACGGATTATCTTTGTTGCAATTCTTGGTGTTGCGTCTGTTGGGATTTCCGCACAGACAATAGGTGAAACTGAATCGGATTCCGTGCATAATGGCATGGAAAACAAGATGCTGTCTCCGTCTGATTCTATTTTTGCAGCTGCAGAAGAACAGTTCATGGGCTTCTTCAGAATGTCTGCCAATCCGGCAGCAGATAAAAAAGAAATGTATGGTACGTTGTTGGAATGTTTCATGAACTATGTCAAAAGCATGGATACAGACAACGAGGAGCGTCTGTCTGTCATTAAAGAGAAGGTGCGTAAACTTCGTCCGGCTATGGAGGATGCCGGAATATACTATTCGCAAGCAAATGATAATGCGACTGCATACGAATATATAAAATGTTTTCTCAATATTCCGATGCTTCCGATGTTTGAGGGAGAGAGATTCATGCAGAGCGGCAACTATCCGTCTCTTGTGCTTTTTGCGGCGACAGAGGCATATAATGCGAAAGAACTGGAAGAGGCTGTTACTTATTTTCAGGAGTATCTTGAACTTGGCGCAAAGCATCGTCAGGAAACTTGCTATACATATCTGGCTGTATCGCTTGAGAATCTTGGACGGTATGAACATGAAGGACGCATTCTTGAAGAAGGACTGATGAATTATCCCGATAATATGAATATGCTGCGTCTTTCGGTCAACTATTACCATAGGAAAAATGATATGGACAAGGCGAAAGAATACCTTGAACATGCACTTGTGGTGTCTCCGAACGATCGTGAACTGATATATCAAAAGGCCAATTTTCTTGAGCTGGATGGAAAATTTCAGGAAGCGGCCGAACTTTATAAGAAATTGCAGGAAAGTGATCCTGAGAACATGATATTTGTGGAAAAACAGGCTCTGTGTTATTATAATATAGGCGGAAGTTTTATTAACGAAAGCAATACGCAGACAGATGGTGCGGAAATGAAACGTCTGCGTGATGAAGCCGTGAAAAACTATAATATTGCAATACCTTTGTTGAAACGTGTGGTTGTCGCTTCACCAAACGACACGAGATATATTGCGGCACTGGCTGATGCCTATCGCCAGACAGGCAATCCGGATGCGGCAAAGGAAATGCAAACCCAGATAGAGAGTAGGAACGAAAGCCCTCTTCTTGCCGGGACGCAATCTGATGATGGGGTGGGGATTCCTAACTTTAATAAATGGGTATTGCCTATCATCAATGAGGATTTGGAGAAATGGACAAAGAAAGATCCTTATGAAACGACAGAGGAGTTTACGGCGCGTGTGAATAGTGAGTCTCGCAAAGCTCGTGCTATAGCTCTGAGACAGAAAATGGAGGAGGAGTTTATAGCCCAATATAGCAATAGGTTCGATACGGAAAATATGACATTGAAACCTTATGATGCTGATCATCAGACATTCAAGATACAGACGCGGCAAGGCCCCATTTATCTACAGGTTCCACGTGAAGAAGATAAAGCTAAGAATTTCCAGAAACAATGGCATAGTGTAAGAATGGAAAATCCTAAGTATGCAATTGATAAGGAAGGGAATATGGTGCTCTCCGAATTGCTTTTCGTTCAAGGTGACGGAACTTCGTATTTTTACGATGCAAGAAAAGATTTGAGTTATGAGAATACAAATGTGACAGTTGTATTTGATCGTGTGGAGGAAGATGATATATGGGGAGCAGATGGGAAGAAACCGAATAAGGCGGAGAATAATGCCAAACGAGTTATTGTCGTTGGAGAATCAGATGTGGATATAGCTGTGCCGCGCAATAAACGTCTGAATTCTAATACTTGTGCTTTTATCATCTGCAATGAGGAATATAAGAATACGGGGAATGTGGAGTTTGCCAAGAATGACGGAAATTCGTTCTACAACTATTGTCTGCAGACTCTCGGCATTCCGGGAAAAAATATTTATATGCAGGACAATGCCACAGGTGGAGATATTGATGCCAAACTTGATATGGTGAAAAGTTTTATAGCTTCCCGTAATGGCGATGCACGTGTCATCATGTATTATTCGGGACACGGACTGCCGGACCCGACAACAGGGGAGGCCTATCTTTTACCGGTGGACGCTTATCCGAAGAGCTTGAGATCGTGTCGTAAATTGTCTGATATATATGCTCAACTTTGCGAATATCCGTCGCAATCTGTCACTGTATTTATCGATGCTTGTTTTAGCGGAGCGAAGCGTGACGGAGCAATGATGGATGTTGCAGCTCGTGGTGTTGCCATAAAACCAAAACCGACAGCGGCAAATGGGAAGATGGTTGTGTTTACTGCTTGTACAGGTGAGGAAACGGCATATCCATATAAAGAACAGAAACATGGTATGTTTACCTATTTTCTGCTTAAGATACTGCAAGCGAAGAAAGGGAATGTTTCTTATCAGGACATAGCAGATTATATAAAGGAAAATGTGTCTAAGAACAGTTTGGATGTGAACAGTCTTCCACAAACACCAACAGTCACAGCATCCGCATCGGTAGAGGATGTATGGCGCAAGTGGCGTCTTGACCGTGAGGAATAGTTCGGTCCGAAATATACAAGCGAACAGATGTAAAGAATGTATGCTTTTATATGATTAGCATACATTCTTTTCAAATAAATCTCTTTTTTTTCAAATATTTTTTGCTTTTGTCTTCTTTTTTGCAGAACATTTATTTACATTTGCATTGTCCGTGACAGGAAAAAGGGATTTGTAAGTAAGGGGATGAAAGAAAAGATAAATGTTTTACTAATAAAAACAAGTTATATGAAAAAGCTATTTTTAGTTGCGATAGCGTTGCTGATCGCCGGTAGTTCCGCTTTTGCGCAGGAAAAGTCAAACAAACAGATTGCAAAAGAACGTAAAGAACTTATGAAGTATTCAAGAAAAGCACTTGAAGAAAAAGCGTCTAAGGATGCAAGGAAAGAGGCAAAACGTCTTACAAAGCAGGGATGGAGACCTGTAGCAGGTGCACTTCCTCTGGAAAAGCAGCTTGACATTGCTTACAAGATGCAGTTTGAATATGATGAGAATCTCTATCCAAGATATATTATGGGTGAGGCTACAGCTGTCAGCTCTATCGAAAGCGCTGCCAGAATGCAGGCTGACCAGTTGGCAAAGCAGGACCTTGCAGCTAATATCCAGACGGAGATCACATCTTTGATCGAGACGACGGCTGCCAGTCAGCAGATTGCTGCGGATGATGCAAATGCAATGGTTAAGACTGTAGCTGCAAACAAGTCTCTTATTTCTCAGACACTGACAGCACCGCGTCCTGTTCTGCAGATGTCGCGCCAGCTTCCTAACAAGAATTATGAGGTGACATTGCGCTTTGCATACAGTGGTGCTCAAGCCAAGCAGAATGTGAAGAATGTGATGATAAGGGTACTGGAGAATGAAGGCAATGATTTGCAGAACCGCCTTGGAGGTCAGCCGATTTGGAATGCGGAATAATAATTGACGTTTCTTAAAAATGCGTTTATCGGTAACAGTCATATTTTTAATGGTCTTCTCTTTGGCCGGATTCTGCCAAAGAGAAGCCATTGTTCGTGGAGAATATACTTATCGCGGTCCGGAAAGCGTTTCCATAGCCGAGGCTAAGCGTATAGCTTCTGAAAACGCTAAATGCATGGCTATCGAAAGCGAATTTGGCTCTTCGCTGACTCGTTCTGTCTATCATAATATGATGAATGAGAACGGTATAGGCGAATCAAAGATGCTTGTATTTGGAAGTAACGACCTGAAGGGTGAATGGATTGGCAATAAGGAGGAAGTATTTTCTTCGCCTGTTTTTGCTAATGGAGAAATTATCATTACGGCGAGAGTTGTGGGTATGGCGAGAGAAATAGTCTGTGCTCCGATTGAGTATGAGGCCAATCTCTTGCGTAACAGCACGAAAAAGGAGAATGCTTCAGACTTGTTCGTGGCGGGAGACCAGCTCATATTGAACTTCATTTCGCCTGTAGATGGTTTTCTTGCTGTTTACCTCGTGGATGAGGATGAAGCATTCTGTCTGCTTCCGTATGCCGGTGATTCTGATGGAAAACAACCTGTGAAGCATGGCGAGAATTATATATTCTTTGATATAAATTCTGCACCTAAAGACTTGAAAGCCATTACGGACGAGTATTATATGACTTGCAGGGGGGAAGCGGATATGAACAGAATCTATATTCTTTTTTCTCCAAAACCATTTATCAAGGCCGTAGACTACAGGGCAAGCGAAGAAGCCAAGTCGGGGGAACTCTTTTTACCTCGCCAACTTGATATGGACAAGTTCCAGAAATGGCTCTTCAACTGCCGTAAACGTGACAAGGAAATGAGTGTGGATATCAGAGAGATAATTATAAAGCGGAAACAATGACTCTCATCAATTGTATGTTTTGATTGTTTGTTGATGATTTAGAATGTATGGTGGTGTATAAAGATAAGACTTATATGAAGAGAAGCATAATAATATCTGCTGCAATTGTATGTGTGTCACACAGTGTGTCGGCCCAAAGCAACAATCCGTTCCAGCAGGAGTATGAACAATTCAGAAACAAAGCTCGGCAGGAGTATGTGGAGTTCCGTAGAAAATGCAATGAAGATTATGCCAACTTCATGCGTGAGGCTTGGAAACAGTACAAAGCAGAGCCACCTGTAAAGATTCCGGAAGAGAAGAAAGTGCCTATTTCTACTTTTCCTGAGAAGGACAAGAACAAGCCTGTAAGTACAGAGCCTGTTGTGATAAAGGAGGTTGTCAAGAAGGCGGAGCCACAGGAACAGCCTAAGCCGGTAGTTGAAATACCGGAGGAACCGCCTTTTGTACCTTATATAGACAAGGGAATCCTCCGTCCGAAGAATGAAATCAATGCGCATCTTGATTCGATAAAGTCATTGTTGTCGCTTTTGAAGCCACAGAATATACCTTTGGATACTCTTGATCATGATGATCTTATTGACATACTGCCACAACTTGATTATAGCATACGTGGAGTCGGAGACGAGAGGGCAAGGCAGACTTTGGATACGATAAAGGCGCTTGTCGCCGTGCTTACTCCACAGAATATTCCGCTTGATACTCTTGACCATAGGGACTTGATAGATATACTTCCGTATATAGAAGACGGATTGCGCAAGAATCAAGGTCAGAATCTGAAAATGCAGCTCAAAGGTATCAAGGCTTTACAGGCAATACTTACTGTGCCTGAGAATATGCCGGCAATTCCAGTGGAAGAACCGGAATATGATTATATCAAATTTGATTTCTATGGCGGAACGCACAAGGTTCGTCTTGGTGAGGAAAACCGTTTTTCTCTTCGTGACTGCAAGGAGAAGTCTGTGGCCGATGCTTGGATGAAGCTGTCTCGTGAGCGTTTTAGCAATACTATAAACGATTGTCTTGCACTTCGCGATGCCGGCCAACTCTGCGACTGGGCATATCTGAACATGCTTAAGGCTGTGGGAGATGCTTTTTGTGGAGAGGGTACGAACGAATCTACACTTATGACCGCGTATATTTATGCACAGTCGGGCTATAAGATGCGTCTTGCGTCTGCAAACAACAAATTGTATCTGTTGTTTGCGTCCAATGCTTTGATGTATAATAAGTCGTACTATCCGATAGGCGGTGAGCGCTTTTATATTTTTGATAGTGATGCAAGTTCTGTAAGCATTTTCGGAGAACTTGCGGTCTTTGACAAGCCGTTCCCGAAGGAGTCGTCGTTGACAATGCTTATAACGAAAGAACAGAAATTCAAAACGGTGGAAACAGACGCAAGAACTATCGTCTCGGAGCGTTACCCTGACATGAAAGTGGAGACGAAGACCAATAAGAACCTTATAGATTTTTATGATGCCTATCCGCCTTTCGCGCAAACAAGTGATGATCTTATGACGCGCTGGTCGATTTATGCCAACACACCGTTGAGCACTTTGTCTGCAGAGAGGCTGTATCCGGTGCTGAAAGAGAAAGTCAAGGGAAAGACCCAGCTGGAGGCTGTCAACAGAATATTGAATTTTGTACAGACGGGCTTTGTCTATGAATATGACGATGTGGTATGGGGGCATGACCGTGCTTTCTTTGCTGATGAAACCTTGTATTATCCGTATTGTGACTGCGAGGACCGTTCGATTTTGTTTTCAAGGATAGTACGTGATATACTTGGAATGAAGGTGCTCCTTGTGTATTATCCGGGACATCTTGCTACGGCTGTCCATTTTGACGAGGAGGTGAGAGGCGATTATATATCACTCGACGGCAGGAAGTATACGGTTTGCGATCCAACCTATATTGGTGCTCCTGTCGGACGTACTATGCCGAATATGGACAATAGTGGCGCTACGGTGATTTTGTTGGAATAATATGTTTGCCGTATGGTATGTATAGACAGAGATGCAATATCCTTTTTTTTGACAAAACAGATGTTGTATCTCTGCATTTTTGTTAGGGGATATAAACTGAATAATTATAAACTTGTAAATATGAAAATATCTACAATACTTTTAGTACTGTCGGGCCTTTGGGCAACAGACGTTGAGGCACAGAACTTGCAGATGCTGAATATGGATTCACTTATGGTGACTACACAAGGTGTGGATGATTTGTTGAAAACAGAAAACGGTCTTTCAACCGATTCAGCAAGAAGCAATTATGCTTCCTTTATGGAGAAGGCAAAAAACAAATACCGAAATTTCAGGTTGCAATGTAATAAGGAGTATGCCGAGTTTATGCGTAAAGCATGGGCCCGCTATGGGGCGGAACCGCCTGTCAAGAAGCCGAAGATGAAAAAGATTACAGCTATTCCTGTCGTGGATACAACAAGAAGAGTAACTACGGCTGCATATAAAGTGGCCAAAATTGTCCGTGGCCCGAGATGGAGGGAACAGCCTGTTCCTCCGTTTATGATTCCTGAAGAGGAACCTTTTGCCGCAGACTGTATGCCGGAGTCTGAGAAAGAAACGGAGCAACAGACAGATACCGTATCTGCTCAGGAACCTGAGGCTAAAAGGAAAGATAAGAAAGGTGAAGGTGCAACAAAGCCTGAATATGAATGGACAGAGTTCTATTTTTACGGAACAAAGTGCAAAGTGCGTCTTGGAAAGGCCAACCGCTTTATCATAAAGGACTGTGATGAAAATACGATTGCCGATACTTGGCTTGCTCTTTCCGATTTAAGATTCAGCAATGTCATAAACGACTGTCTGGAATTGCGAAGTGCGGGCCAGCTTTGCGATTGGGCTTATTTGCAGTTGCTGAAGTCGCTTTCAGACACATTCTGTGGAGAGGGCACTAATGAGTCGGTAATGCTTGCAGCCTATATCTATTGCCAGTCTGGATACAAGATGCGTCTTGCTACAGTTGATGACAAGTTGTATATGCTCTATGGAACGAAAGAAAGACTTTACAATAATTTTCAGTATTATATCATAGAGGATGCATTCTTCTATCCTTTGCAGAAATGTGAAAGTCATTATATGAATATATGTGATGTGGAATATCCGAAAGAGCAGGAACTGTCGCTGCTTGTATGGACAGAACAGCGTTTCAACGTGTTGGCAGCGGATGAGCGTAATATACAATCGAACCGTTATCCCGAAATCTCGGTAAAGGTGAAGGAGAATAAGAATCTTATCGACTTTTATAATACTTATCCGGCTCCGGAAGGAGATGACAATCTTATGACACGATGGGTGATGTATGCAAACACGCCGATAAGCAGCATCGCTCGTGAAGCGATTTATCCGACATTGTACAAACAAGTGGAGGGGCGTACCCAACTCGATGCTGTAAACAGACTGCTCAATTTTGTACAGACAGGGTTTGTCTACAAACTTGATGAGGAAGTGTGGGGAGAAGACCGTGCATTCTTTGCAGATGAGTCGTTGTTCTATCCTTATAATGACTGTGAAGACCGTTCAATCCTTTTTTCCCGGCTTGTACGCGACTTGCTTGGCATGAAAGTGGTATTGGTATATTACCCCGGACATCTTGCCACGGCAGTTCGCTTTGACAAGCCTGTTGAAGGGGACTATATTATGGTTGGAGACGAGAAGTATACGATATGTGACCCGACATATATTCATTCGTGGGTAGGATGTACTATGAATGGCATGGACAACAATGAGGCGACAGCTATATTATTGGAATAAACGGATGGGCATGGCCCATGAGAGTCTGGGCTGTGCCTTTCTGTGGACACCTCTATTTGCTGAGGAACATTGATTACGTGTTTGCTCCGGATGTTGCCTTTGGGATTTGTAATCGGTACCAATGGATTGTCTGGTTTGAATAACGACTGCAACTCTTTTCTCATTCCTGACTTCGTCATCGTGTCCTCAAAATGTTCTTATCGAAGAATTCTTGCTGTTCTTCGATGTCTTTTCATGAGGCCTGACCTCCTCATAAATTTGTTTGATTATCTTCATGTCACACCATCTATTTGTTATAATTTAGGGGCTTTTCCTGACAATCTGAAATGTTAAAATTCAAGGCTCGCAGAATCGCATAAAATCGGCCGAATCTTACCGAGGTTCCATCTGTGCGATTCTAAGGCCGTTTTCAGGCCTTGAACCTCAGATGTAAAAATAATATAATTCGCATCCCCAAAAGATACATTTATTCACATTCATACGTGCTTCATCCGAAAAAAGAGTACGCTGGAAATAAATTTCGTTCACCTTGAAAATGGTTTTAAAGTGCCTTGTAAAAAATTTTTCAAGGTGAACAAAATTTATTTTCAAGGTGAACGAGTTTGAGAAAGTCCGTTTTTTGGGCTGAAATCCGGTGTTGCACAAATTAAATTCTTAAAAAGTTTAAATCGGATTTTTCAATGCCACGAAAAACAAAGATGGGTTTTGGCGGTGAAAAACAAGTATCTCGGCCAAGAATTTTTATAACTTGCTGATTATCAGTGTATCCTATTTTGTTTCTGCCTATACTTCTTGTGTCTAAAACTGTATCGTTTTGCTGAAATAGTATTCTACTGATTATCAATTGTTTGTCTATAAAACTTTAAGAAATCAATGATTGTTCAAACGTGAATGAATCTTAATTGTGTTAATAAGGTCCCGTCAGTTAAAAGTGAACTTGGTGTCAAAAAGAAAGAAGAAATGTCTCTAAGAAAGACTATTGCCTTTGCTGTTGTATTCACAGACTCCTCCGTCGCTACGCGCCACGCCCTCCGTCGCAAGCTCCCCAATTGCTCCTATTCCGCAA
>CAZKOB010000021.1:0-34833 GCA_964554265.1 uncultured Bacteroides sp.
GCTTATTTTCACGTATTAACATAACATACCCACAGGGTTTTAGGACTGACCCGATATTCTCCTTCCGTCCGCGAGTACTTACACATGCTTTCCCATTTCGTATGCTTCCTGCAATTTTGAATTGCCTTCTATCTCGTGAGGGCCATCTACTCCTCCACAGAAGAGGACGCCTGCAAGGCGGCTTTCCGGATAGCAGTCTGTCCATCCTGTCAGTCCTGCTTCTACACGCTTCGGCACCTCCGGCTCATCTTCGGCTGCTGTAGTAAGAAGATAGACATCCCGGAACTTATAGTTTTGGGTATACATTGCATTCATACGGTCGATAAGCGTCTTCATCTGTCCGCTCATCTCGTAATAATATACCGGTGTAGCCCAGACCACCACATCTGCTTCAAGTACTTTCTTCATAATGTCATTCACATCATCTTTGATGGCGCATTTCATGAGTTTGTGGCAAGCCATACATCCTTTGCAAAACTGTATTTCCTTGCCGATCAGTGAGATTTTCTCCACTTCATGACCTGCAAGAACTGCTCCTTCAATGAATTTGTCCGCGAGCATTTCACTGTTTGAACCTTTGCGAAGACTTGTTGATATTACGATTACTTTCTTCATTTTTCCATGTGTTTTTTTATGTTTGCCTGAAGTAACTGTTCTGTTTCCATTTCTTCCGGAAAACAACAGAACAGCACCGACAAGGCATGTATCAGTTCTGTTACTCAATAAAAATATCGGCTGAACAACCACTGTTTGCATGTCTCTCCTTACAAGAGATAACAGACGCTATAGTTCCGCCTCCGGACGTCTGGTAGAGTTTTTTCCAAAGTTCCGGATTGAAGTATTATATAAAATTCAATAAAGGGCATGTCGTTGTTCGTTTCCCGAAGTCCGGCACACCCTTTATTCTATATTCCAAATCCTACAGCTTAAAAATCGGCTGTCTTAGGAGTACGTGGGAAAGGTATGACATCGCGTATGTTCTGCATACCGGTTACGAAAAGAATAAGACGCTCAAAACCAAGTCCGAATCCTCCGTGAGGACAAGTACCGAACTTGCGTGTGTCAAGATACCACCACATGTCCTTCATCGGAATCTTCATCTCCTCAATACGCGCCATGAGCTTGTCGTAGTTCTCTTCACGTACAGAACCGCCAATGATTTCGCCTATTTGAGGGAACAATACATCCGTACCTTGAACAGTCTTTCCATCTCCGTTCATTTTCATGTAGAAAGCCTTGATGTCCTTCGGATAGTCAGTGAGGATGACTGGTTTATTGAAATGTTCTTCTACAAGGTAACGCTCATGCTCGCTTGCAAAGTCACATCCCCAATAAACAGGGAACTCAAACTTATGTCCGCCGGCAATTGCTTCTTCCAGAATCCTGACAGCTTCGGTGTAGGTCAGACGAACGAAATCCGTATTTACAACAGCCTGCAAACGCTCTATAAGCCCCTTGTCTATCATCTTGTTGAGGAACTCAAGGTCGTCCTGGCAATTGTCGAGTGCCCACTTCACGCAATATTTTATGAAGTCCTCTTCAAGGTCCATAAGGTCGTTCAAATCGATGAATGCAACTTCCGGCTCTATCATCCAGAACTCAGCAAGGTGGCGCGGAGTATTGGAGTTTTCGGCACGGAACGTAGGCCCGAAAGTGTAAATCTGCCCCAAAGACGTTGCACCCAGCTCGCCTTCAAGCTGTCCGCTTACCGTGAGCGAAGTTGTCTTGCCGAAGAAGTCGTCATCATAGATGATGCTGCCGTTCTCATCCTTATTCAAATCATAAAGATTCTTCGTCGTGACCTGAAACATCTGTCCCGCTCCTTCGCAGTCGCTGGCTGTTATAATCGGAGTATGGAAATAGAAGAATCCGCGTTCATGGAAAAACTGATGAATGGCGATAGCCATATTATGCCGGATACGGAAGACGGCGCCGAATGTGTTTGTACGAAGACGCATGTGTGCATGCTGACGCATGTATTCAAAGCTCTGCCCCTTCTTCTGCATAGGATAGTCTGCCGGACACGTTCCAAGCACCTCTATCTCCAATGCCTGTATCTCCACATTCTGTCCGGATCCGATACTTTTCACCATTTCTCCGTTCACGCTCAGACATGCACCGGTTGTTATCTGCTTCATCATTTCCGGTTCAAACTTCTCCACATCGGCAACAATCTGTACATTCTTTATCGTAGAGCCATCGTTCAGCGCTATGAAATTTACAGCTTTTGAACCGCGTTTTGTGCGAACCCACCCCTTTACATTGACTTTTGAGCCATAATCTTCGCATTTCAGCAAGTCAACAACTCTTGTTCTTCTGATTGATTCCATAATTTTGTGTCTGTTGTCATTGTTCTATAAAAACACAGAGGTCACAGAGAGGCTTTGAAACCGTGCCTTTTCTCTCTGTGAACCCTGCATTGCATAAATATCTTACTGTATCACATTATTCAAAACTTCCCATGTGCAGCATTGCCACTTCCTGCTCTGTAAGGAAGCGCCAGTCTCCGCGCTTGAGTCCTTTCTTGGTAAGTCCTGCAAACATCACTCTGTCAAGCTTGGTGACACGATAGCCGAGCGACTCGAATATGCGGCGTACAATTCTGTTTTTTCCAGAATGTATTTCAATGCCCACTTGCTTCTTGTCTGTATCCGAAGCATAGCTGATGGCATCTGCATGTATTTCTCCATCCTCAAGAGTTATACCCTCTGCTATCTGTTTGAGGTCGGAAGATGCCACATTCTTGTCAAGGAAAACATGATATATCTTCTTTTTCAAGAATTTAGGATGCGTCAGCTTTGAAGCAAGCTCGCCGTCGTTGGTGAAGAGCAGCACACCTGTTGTGTTGCGGTCGAGTCGGCCCACAGGATATATGCGCTCGCGACAGCAGTTGCCTACAAGGTCCATGACTGTCTTGCGTGCCTTAGGGTCGTCCGAGGTCGTGACATAGTCTTTCGGTTTGTTGAGCAGTACATACACTTTCTTCTCGATGCTTACGAGCTGGTCGTGGAAATGCACTACATCTGTACGCTGTACTTTTGTTCCGAGTTCGGAAACCACTTCACCGTTGACACGGACTACTCCTGCCTGAATGAACTCGTCTGCCTCACGGCGAGAACATATACCGGCATTTGCAAGATATTTGTTGAGACGTATAGGTGCATTCGGATCTTCAAGATATTCCTTATACTCTATACGCTTCTTCATGCTGTATTTTGCATTCGGATCGTAGTCTGAAGTATGCTGACGGTATCCGCCACGCGGTCCGTTGTTAGGACGCGGGTTGTATCCGCCACGCTGATTGTATCCGCCACGGTTATAGCCACCACCGTTGTTGTAAGCATTATTGTTGTATCCGCCACGGTTATATCCGCCCTGCTGAGAAGGACGGCCGTATCCGTTATTCTGGTTGTTGTATCCGCCTTGATTTCCGGAACGGTACCCTCCACGGTTATTGTAGTTGTTGGAAGGTCTGCCGTAACCGCCACGGTCCTGACTGTCATACCCATACCCACGAGAATCTCTGTTGTTGTAGTTCTGGCGAGGAGTATACTGACGACGGTTGTCATCATCACCTCCCGCAGAGAATCCTTGAGGGCGGAAACCGCGCTCGTTGGAAATGCCGTTGCTGCTGTATGCAGCACGTTCGGAAACATTGAAACGCGGACGACGCGGACGATCTGTATTGCCACGATTATATGGCTGTCTGTCGCCCTGATAATTCGGACGGGACATTCCATATTTGTTTTCACGGTTGTATCCACCCCTGTAGCCCTCACGGCTACCATAGTTTTCCGATTTGCTTTCAGAATTGCTGTCGGCAGCACTCTTGTTCTGCCATTCTTCCATTTCGTTCATTTTCTATAATTCTTTTTATTATTATTGCCATCCATCTCGGATGGACGTTTATTGTGTTAATAATCAAGTCTTAAATTCCTGTGTAGTTATGAGGAGTTATCTTCCTCAACTCAGACTTCACATTTTCATCAACAGTCAAACCTTCGATAAAGTTCGCTATGCTCTCAGCCGTAATAGCTGAATTTGTACGCGTAAGCGCTTTCAGCGCCTCATAAGGATGCGGGAATGCTTCGCGGCGAAGGATGGTCTGTATGGCTTCGGCGCATACGGCCCAGCAATTGTCGAGATCGCGGTTGATGGCATCCTGATTGAGAAGAAGCTTGCGCAGACCTTTCAATGTGCTCCGGATGGAAATGAGCATATGCCCCATCGGCACACCTACATTTCGCAGAACTGTCGAGTCCGTAAGGTCACGCTGAAGGCGAGATACCGGCAGCTTCATGCTCAAGTGCTGCAATATGGCATTGGCGATTCCGAGATTTCCTTCCGAATTTTCAAAGTCGATAGGATTCACTTTGTGCGGCATGGCGCTTGAACCGACTTCGCCTGCCTTTATCTTCTGCTTGAAATATTCCATCGACACATACATCCAAAAGTCCCGGTCAAGATCTATGATGATGGTGTTGATTCGCTTCATTGCGTCGAACACTCCTCCGAGGTTGTCATAGTTGCTTATCTGTGTGGTCCATTGTTCACGCTCCAGCCCGAGTTTCTCGCTTACGAACTTGTTGCCGAACTCCTTCCAGTCGTATTCAGGATATGCCACATGGTGCGCATTGTAGTTGCCGGTCGCACCTCCGAACTTGGCGGTGAGCTTGCATTGTTTCAACTGCTTCAACTGTTCCGAGAGACGATAAACATACACCATCACTTCTTTGCCAAGACGTGTCGGAGAAGCCGGCTGACCATGAGTCTTTGCCAGCATCGGTATGTCCTTCCATTCTTCGGCATACTCGCGCAACTGAAATACAAGTTCTTCAAGCTGAGGATAATAAACCTCCTCAAGTGCATCTTTGAGCGACAGAGGCACGCTCGTGTTGTTAATGTCCTGACTTGTGAGACCGAAATGTATGAATTCTTTGTATTGATCAAGATTTCCTATCTCATCGAACTTCTCCTTGATGAAATATTCCACAGCCTTGACATCATGGTTCGTCACCTTTTCTATATCCTTGACACGCTGTGCGTCCTCTTCCGTAAAATTACGGTAGATGTTGCGCAGCTGCTCAAACAGGCAACTGTCGAACGATGCCAACTGTGGCAAAGGGAGTTCACACAATGTGATGAAATATTCGATCTCAACTCTGACACGATATTTTATCAATGCGTATTCTGAGAAATATGAAGCAAGACTTTCCGTCTTACTTCTGTATCGGCCGTCAACAGGTGATACGGCTGTCAAAACATCAAGTTTCATATATTCCAAACGCTGTTTTTATCCTATTATATACTGTTAAATGTCGAATGCACTACTTCAAAAAAACAGAATCGGCCCCACTTCACAGCAGTCCGTAAAAACGCTCTCTTTTCTGTAACAGTCTGTTATCAGTCGCAAATATAACTTATTTTTCAGAATTACAGGCTATATGTTCTTATTTTTTTCTTTTTTATTCATTACCTGAGGGATACGAAAAGCCGTGTAAACCTCAAAAACGGCAAACACGATAAAAAGCAGAAGCCAGAACGACCGGCCGACGAAGAGTCCGAGGTAGAACCCCGGGGGCATGTTTATCACTATGGCGGAAAGCAGAAGCATGACATTCCCGAATATCCGCTGACGGTAAAGTCGTCTGAGTACAATATCCGACGATGAAGCTTTTACTTTGTGTGCATGTACAGACGGCATCGTATATCTGTAGTCGGCGGAAAACCGTCCTATGGCGAACAATGTGGCGCCCAAAGCAAACAAGAGGTTCACTCCTGCCCATCTTGTAATCCATGCCGCGGCACTTATCACTACGACAGTCTCTCCGACAACAGCAATCAGATTGTATATCTTTTCCTTGTCTTTCATCCTGAATACAATATAAATAGTGGCAGACGGTTTATTCGTCCTTTACCACATAGATGTCCTCATCTTCCGTTTTCATGTAATAAAGTTCGCGGGCCACTTCCGTTATTGCCTCCGGGTCATTTTTCAGACGATTGAGCGTTTCCTTGTCATTCTCAAAAATACGGTTGTACTCGTCTATCTCGTTTTTCAGCCTTGTAATCTCCATCTTCTGCCCATAGCGGTTGACAAGACTGTTTTCACCGACAAAGCATATCAGCCATGCAAAAACGAGCAAGGTGAATACATATTTATATTTAAACACGAAATGGAAGATTTTCTTTTTCATGAATCCGTCTTATTCTTAGTTGTATATATGTATATGTACAGACAATCTTTGTTGCAGACAAATGCAGAAGGTCTGATTACAGGATTCATCATCGCAACAGGCTTCAAACGATGACAGCCCTGAAAATACCGGCCACAAAAATAATCATTTTATATCTCAGAACAAAAAAGTTTTTGTTTTTTCTTCACAAAGGGAAATAAGACTCCTGCATGGACAAAGAAAACAACGCGTATAGCTGCAGCCGTTGCTATATTCGTAGCAGGCATAGCTACCGGACTGACCAACATATTTTCGGGCGATGCCCAAGCATCAAAATCATCGGAACTTATAAAGCAGGCAGTACTGAGTATGCGCAGTGCCGGCAACTTCGTCATGGAACTAAAAGTGATATGCCATTTTATTGTATTTTTTCTTTCTCCGGCCTAAAATCTTATCCGTCCGGATATGATGCTCCGGAAGAGAAGCCCCGCAACTTCTTCTGATAGATTCTTTATAACCCTGCTATGCGGCTTTCTTCTGTCTGTTTCTGATTTTGCCAATCATCAATATGGCGTTTGCCACATGTATACCGAAGAAAATCCACAGTATTTACGTGAGTTCGGTTTAAGAAAGCTTTATAAAAGTGGGTAATCTTGCAAGCCTTTCTATCCTGAATCGTCATTGTGTCACCAAAAAGATCCTCATCGCATCTACTTGTCGTAAAATCACAAGTTTCTTTGACAATCTGAAATGTTAAAATCAAGACCTCGCAGAATCGCATAAAATCGTCCGAACCTTAGCGAAGTTCCGTTTGTGCGATTCTGAGACTGTTTTCAAGCCTTGAATCCCCAATGTAAAAATAATACAATTTATGCTCCGAGAAGATACATTAATTCACACTCGCATGTGCTTTGCCTGAAAGAAAGGTACACAGAAGACGCATTTTCAAGGTGCACCAAATTTGTTTAAAAGGCGCTTTAAAAACATTTTCAAGGTGAAAGAAAAATTTTTTCAAGGTGAACAAGTTTGAGAAGGTCTGTTTTTCGGGCTGAAATTCGATATTGCACAAATTAAATTCTTAAAAAAATCAAAATCGTTTTTTTCAATGCCACGAAAAACAAAGACGGATTTCGGCTGAGAAAAACAGGAATCTTGGACAAGTATTTTTATAACTTACTGATTATCAATATATCCTATTTTATCACTACCTGTACTTCTTGCACCTGAAAACCACATCGTCTTGCTAAAACAGTATTTTCTTGATTGTCAATTATTTATCTATGAAACTTTAAAAATTCGACAGCCAATCAAGTGTAAACGAATCTTAATTATGTTAATAAGGTTACGTCCGCTATGGATGGACTTAGTGTCAAAAAGAAAGGAGAAATCTCTCTGAGAAAGACAGTTGCTTTTGCTGTTGTATCCACAGACTCCTCTTATGATTCTTGTGGTTGGAAGCTGGTGTATTTACAGACTCCTCCGTCGCAAGCTCCCCAATTGCTCCTATTCCGCAATTGGGGGAGCTTGCGACGGAGGAGTCTGTGTTAACCGAATTCGCGTATACGATACATTTTGCCTCCAAAAAGAGGGTGCAAAGTCAAAATCCAGACTTTGCACCCAAAACTTCCGAACAATAAAGAAAAAAATGAAATTTATTTCAGTCCATTTTCTTCATTTTCTGTTTCAAAAATATATGCCACATTCAAACTTACATTCATATTCCCATGCCACCATTCACATTCATTAAAACGGAACCTGATCTACAGGAGCCATATCGGAAGTTATACCATTTATCGGATCATCTTCTGCTGCAACGATGCTGCTGTTCATTTTCGACGGACGTATCACCCCACCCTCTTCAGCGGATATCGCCGGTATGGCATCCTCGTTAATATTGGCAAAACGCGCATATTCAGCACGGAAACGCAGACGCACATCTCCAACAGCACCATTTCGATGTTTTGCAATTATAATCTCCGCTAATCCTTTAAGGTCATTACCATGCTGATCCTTATATATCTTATAATATTCCGGACGATGGATGAAACACACCATATCGGCATCCTGCTCGATAGCTCCAGACTCACGCAAGTCACTAAGCTGAGGACGTTTGCTGTCCGGATTGTCAGCCGTACCCACTCGTTGCTCCACGCTTCGGTTCAACTGCGACAACGCAATTATAGGAATATTGAGTTCCTTTGCCAAACCTTTCAGCGAGCGCGAAATAGTCGACACTTCCTCCTGACGCGAATTATACGACATGCCGGATGCATTCATCAGCTGAAGATAGTCGATTATGATAATCTTCACACCATAATCCCTTACCAGACGCCTCGCCTTCGTCCGCAATTCAAAGACAGAAAGTGAAGGAGTATCATCGATATAAAGCGGAGCGTCAAACATCTCCCTTATCTTATAGTCAAGCTGTCCCCACTCGTATGGTGCAAGCTGTCCGCTTTTAATTTTCTCACCGGGAATTTCACAAACATTGACAATCAAACGATTGACAAGCTGTACATTCGACATTTCCAATGAGAACATCGCAACAGGCACCTTATTTGTTATCGCCATATTCTTTGCCATTGAAAGCACGAAAGCAGTCTTTCCCATGGCCGGACGGGCTGCAATAATCACAAGGTCCGAGTTTTGCCATCCGCTTGTCATGGCATCAAGTGCTTCAAAGCCCGAACTAAGCCCACTAAGTCCGTCTGTTCTGGCCGCAGCCTTTTGCAACAATTCATACGCTTCGTTTATGACAGGGTTAATCTGCGTGAAGTCTTTCTTCATATTTGTCTTCGACAACTCAAAAAGCCTTCCCTCAGCCATCTGCATAAGTTCTGCTATATCCTGACTCTCATCAAAAGCAAGTTTCTGGATATTACTCGTGTAAGTAATGAGTTCGCGCGCCAATGCTTTCTGTGCAATGATATGTGCATGAAATTCTATATGAGCAGACGAGAACACTTTGCGACTTAGTTCTGCTACATAAAACGGTCCTCCCACATTGTCCAAATCACCAGCCCTGCGCAACTGCTCCGTTACAGTCAATATGTCGACCGGTTTATTCTCTGACGCGAGTGACTGTATAGCAGCAAAAATAGCCTGATGTTTGGAATCATAGAAAGAAGCTGGTTTCAAGATGTCCGACACCAGCCCGAAAGCATCCTTTTCTATCAGACAGGCACCAATAACAGCCTCCTCCAGCTCCAGAGCCTGAGGTTGCAAATGACCGTACTCACTCACTTGGGGAGTATCTGCTGCAGTAGCCTTTCTCTTTGTTGTCCGTTTTATTTCTGCCATACAATTCCTATATTTTTTTGTTTTATCCCTTTTGACACTGCAAAATTACTCTGTTTTGCTCAAAACAGCACGAATATTTCAAAAAAACATACCAACATGCATATTGATAAGCATGTTGGCAAAAGGCGCACTACTCTAAGAAGTTGTTTCTGTTTTCATGGATACAAATATATCACCTTATCCATCTGTTTTCACAATTTCCGCCTGTTGCCACACATCTGCAATATTCTTTCCAACTTACAAAACTGTTCGAGAAACAGACACTCAAAATGTCACAGATAAAAAATTCAAACAACCTCTAAAGTAGTGCACCTACCATAAAAAATCAAAGCTTTATTTTCAATCCTGCCATCATCCAAAATCCGGGCTGAAGAACATCGCCTTGATCATAATAACGGTAAGAAGTCAAATTATTGCCTTCTATATATATATCATATTTATCGGAAGTCCACTGCAACTTCATGTCAAGAAGTCCATACGGACGATAACCGACCGTGTGTTCCGAATATTGTGTCTTGCCCTCCGAATCTGTATATTTGGCATAACTGACATAAGCCCCCATTCGTTCCTGCCATCTGTATGCCACAGTTGCGCTCAGTTGTTTCCATATATTCGCATCAAGTTTTGCCACAAATTTATGACGTAAATAGTTCATGCCGTAACAACTCGCATAAATCTCTATCTCATCATGCCTCTTCTGGTGAATGTAGGCATAATCCACCGACAAAGACTTCAAAACAGATTGTCTTCCAAAAATGTTTCTGAAATTCAAAGCGGCATTGACATCGAAGCCCATATTGTCCAATTTGAAATTAGCAGCATGATAAGTGGTAAAACCATTCTCTATGTCACTTGGATACATCACCCAATCTATCATGGAACTGCAATGGCGGTGGAAGAGACGTATCCCTGCATTGAGAACTTGTGTTCTGTAATTTCCGCCGACAGTAAATTCGCTTGTCTTCTCCGGTTTCAATCCCTGATTCCCTTCCTGCGTAGGAGATTTATAGAAAAGATCCGTAAATGTAGGCATACGCTGAGCCATATTCCATGAAGCATACAACCTCCAATTTGCAGAAGGACGGTAACTCACATCTATTCCAGGATAAAGTCTGTATCGATAATCAAGTCCGGTATTCATATTTGCCATAAGCCCAAGTGACACAGTCCACTGCTCAAGCACAATGTCATGTTCAAGGAAATAGCATATATTGGTTCTATTCTCTTTCTTTGTATATTGCCCGTCATGACCCGGTATCTTCACATACAAATTTTCGTCGAGTGGACGTCCGAGCGAAGTGCTCAAGATACCTTCATTCCTCACCTCTGCACCAATGGATGATATACCCAATGCCCACGACGTCTGTGCATTTGCAGAAATACCATAAACATCAGTCATGTGAAAATTCTCTCCTGTATGTGTATCACGTATCAACTGGTAATGGTCTGTAGAACGATTCCAATAGAGTGTAGGAACAAACTTTATTCTGCCCTTGGTATGGGCTGACACCGAAGCTATATATCTTCGGTTCTCCTCATATTGGTTCGGATATTTTCCACTGTAGAATGTGTTTGCGCCATAGTTCTGTCCACTCATTCCAAGTTGCCAGTCCACAGCCACCCCGTCAGCAGAAGTACCTCCACGATAGAAAGCCCTATATTTCTGGAAATCGGAGTTGTCTGTTCCTCCGTCACTCTGAGAATATCCTCCGCTGACACTACTGTAAAACGTATTCTTATTCAAAGCAGCCGAAGCCTCTGCCCCTATCGTTCCGAAAGAACCTCCGTAAACAGCTGCCGAACCGGCAATTTCTGTTTCCGGACTGCAAGAATATTTTTCAGGGTAAAGATTTCTGTCGTAATCCTTTGTGACGATATTTATCGCTCCTGAGAATGCGCTTGTTCCATACACACGGCTTGCAGCACCTTCAAGAATCTCAATCCGTTCAATATCGTCTGTATTTATGGGGAAATCAGCGGCAAGATGACCAGTATGCGGCGAAGAAATGTTTATGCCGTTAAGAAGAATTACAATCTGGTCGTGTGTACCGCCATTAATGCTTATGTCCGTCTGTATTCCAAATGCGCCACGTTGCCGGACATCAACACCTGCGGCGAATTTCAACAAATCATTTACACTCTGCGCGGGGCATTCCTTTATTTGCTCACGAGTGATAACCGACACAATACGTGCAGTCTGTTGCATTGCCATAGGAACACGCGAAGCCGTGACACTCACCTCTTCTGTTTCTACCTCTCTGTCTGCAGACAATTCTCTTGGTGCACTCGTCTGTGCCTTTGCGTCCTCAACAGACGCTGTAAGCAAAGTTGCCACACTTAACACTCCGATGCTTATCTCCCGGCCTATAGAACGGAAGATCGCATCACTTTTACGGCTGAACTTTGTCCAACGTATAGCCTCAGCCTTGATTCTCAATACTTTTTTGTACATTTTTCTAATTGTACTTTTTTGTTAGTTAATAAAATAGATTTTTCAGCAACAAGCAAAACTCTTCGGATGATTTTGCGTGCTACGGAAAAAGAGCGCAAAAATAAGTTTTTTTTATTGAACCAATCAATGAGTAAAAACAAATTAACAAAAATTGCAAGGAACTCGACGCCTAACATCTTCTTCCGATGTCATTAGAATATTATGCTGCAATTTTATTTCAATAAAATTCGGTCGTTATCACCATTCTCCAACACGCTCATCTGATGGATGGCGATTTGGTTGAGCTTGATAAGTCGCTCCGATTGTGGCAATCCCTGCTCTATAAATACGGCATTTAGACTTTCCATATCGGATAAACATATGAGTTCGTTAGCCGAGGCATAGTCTCGGATATTTCCCTTCAAATCCGGATTAGCCTCACGCCATTGCATCGCAGTCATACCGAACATAGCTAAGTTCAGCACATCGGCTTCGTTGGCATGTTCCACCATATCGCCCTACTTTGGCTTGAAGTGATATAGCGTTGGTTCGTGCTACAAACTCCTTGACACTTATCTTGAAACTGTTGAGACCGGACTGATTTTAATTATGGCGAATTCGCCATAATTAAAATCAGGATTATATACTTTTTCCCAAATACCTATAAACTCAAGCGTGTTACGGTTACGCAACCAATCCGTGATGAAGAAGTCCCCATCTTTAGCACGCGACATATCAGTGAGACAGATGTAGTCCTCACCGTTTACTTTTACAACATTAACGTCGGTATTTTTCACTGTTATTTTTGCCATCTTGCTTATTGCTTCGGTGTTCAATCGCAACGGAAAAACATCTTTTTATCAGCCTTTCACTCCTCCTTCACATTTTTCAATTCGGTATACAACCTCTGTATCGGAAGCCCCATGACATTGAAGTACGAACCTTCTATGCCAACCACACCGACAAAACCTATCCACTCCTGAATGCCGTATGCACCAGCCTTGTCGAAAGGTCTGAACTGTTCTATATAGAAACGAATTTCCTCATCTGTAAGTTCTGCGAAGTGCACCTTACTCGTAGCAGCGAACTGTTTTCTCCATTTTTTCGTCACGATGCACACCCCTGTTATCACTTCATGGTGACGGCCGCTCAAAAGCTTCAACATGCGTTCCGCATCGGCGGCATCGACGGGTTTTCCCAGAACCTCACCGTTGGCATATACTATAGTATCAGCCGTTATCAAAAGTTCGTCATCCGCCATCTCAGCCTGATAAGCTTCAGCTTTGCGCGAGGAAATGAACATAGGTATTTCTTCGCCGACGAGATTGTCGGGGTATGACTCGTCTATCCCTCCTATAGTACGTACTTCAAAATCCAGTCCTAACCCACCAAGAAGTTCTTTTCTGCGTGGAGAATTGCTGGCAAGCACAATCTTATATCCCTTAATATTCTCAAGCATCATTTTTCCCTGATTATATCACCTTATTATTTACCAACCGAAAGCCTTTGAATTGTGCATCCACAAATTCTGCGCTTTCAGCACCTGTTCTATCACATCACGTCCACAGCCTTCTCCACCATTTCTGTGGGAAATGTATTTTGCGACCGACTTTATTTCCGGTGCCGCATCCGCCGGGCAACACGGCAATCCGCATCGCGCCATAACCTCGTAATCGGGAATGTCATCTCCCATATACAGCACTTCTTCGTCTGCAAGCCCATATTTCCCGCACAGCTCCTCATATACACGTATCTTCACGGCAGCACCAAGGATGACATCCTTCAGTCCGAGATTCTCATAACGCTGTCTGACAGACTCTGCCCTACCCCCTGTAACAATGGCCAGAACAAGTCCGCATTTTACGGCATGCTGCATGGCATATCCGTCCTTTATATTCACACTGCGCATAGGCTCCCCACTGGGATGCAGTGTAATGGTCTCCCGACTCAGAACACCGTCCACATCGAAGAACATGGCGCGTATCTTGGTCAAATCATAATTTATCATTTCTGAATCCTTTTCATCTTCAATATTTATACAAAAGCACCTGTCGTCTCCATGAGCACAGACAACAGGAATGCCCTATATGCCTTACAGACTCATCTCATGTATACCTCGACTCATCATATCGTAAACATCCTGAAAGTGAGGATATGCGGACAGAAGCCCCATCTGTTTGTCTATCACATTCCTGTCATACCTCACAGCCGGCCCTGTCTGTGCTTCACGAGGAGACAGAGAACGCAGTTTTGCCGCAGTCTCTTCGATTAAGGGAAGCATCACACGGAAAGGTATTCCATGACGTTCCAGAATGTCTGAGCCTATAGCATAGCAATGATTCGCAAAATTACAACAGAATACAGCCGCCAGATGCAGATATTTCCTGTCCTCGCCGCCAAGTTCATATACTGAGTCTGAAATGTCGCCTGCCATACTTTTCAGCAAGTCTGAATCCGTCTTTTCCGATGCCTCTACAAAACACGGTATGGTCTTAAACGACACCGGACGCAGTTTTGAGAAAGTCTGCATCGGATAGAGAACCCCTCTCCGCCTGTCACCAAGCACATCCATGTCCATGCTTCCTGCCGTATGTACGAACAGAGCCTTCTCTCTGCCCTTGTCCAGGGCAGCGGCCAATTGTCCAATCACTGAATCCTTCACTGAAAAGATATAGATATCTGCATCATACACCACCTTGTCTATATCTGCTGTATACCCGCACTGAAGATGTCCGGAAAGTGCAGATGCCGACTTTTCTGTACGACTATAAACCTGCAGAATCTCATGTCCGGCATCTTTCAACGCAGTTCCGAGATTGGTTGCAAGATTGCCGGCGCCAATAAAAACGATTCTCATTCTTTCAGACATCAAAATTGGTTCACATGCACATTTTCCCATTTCAATTTACCTTCATCCTGCGGTTTACGTTCCATTGCCGGATGTCCGAAGGCTATGATGGCAAGAGCTGTCAAATTCTGCGGATACCCGAGTATAAAGCGCAAGACATCATCGGCCGGTGTTCCGTCCGACATCTCTCTGTTGCGCACCTGCGCCCAGCAGCTGCCCAGCCCCAGTTCTGTAGCCTGATACTGCATGGTTACGGCTGCGATTGAAGCATCTTCAATCCACACATCTGTCGTTGCCGTATCTCCAAGCACAACCACAGCCAGCGGAGCCTCAGCTATAAAGGACGCTCCGGCTTCCTTGCACATCGCAAGTTTCTCAAGCAGAGGCTTCTCATCCACCACGATGAAATGCCATGAACGACTGCTTTTCGATGTGGGCGACATCAAAGCGGCCCTCAATATAACCTGCAGTTCTTCCGGTTTCAGTTCCTCTTCTGTAAATTTTCTTATGCTACGGCGCGTCTGCACCAAATCTGCAAAATCACTCATATTCTTTTTTTGTTATATTACATTATTATATATGTAGTCATCACCCATCGGACATCGCCCGAATCTGCGCAAAGATAAAGGTAAAATCTGTAGCGACAAAAACTTACTTTTACAAAAATTCTGTTTCGGGCCTCGTGGCAGATGCGTCCGGACAAAATGCTGCATTTTTATATTGGCCGCACCGAAAACATAAAATCGCCTTGCTGAGAAATCAAATTCACCGCATTATTTTCTTAAATCAGCACTGCTGATTGTAAAAACTGCACTGCTGATTATACAATCTGCACTGTAGATTTTATAATCAGCACTGCTGATTATAAAAAACAGTGCGGTGAAAACAACTTTTCTGTGGGGCAAAATTAACTTTTCACAGGCCATAACACAATCATTTTCAACATTCTACAAAAAAGAATTAGCTTGGGCGGAAATCCAAACTCCGTTCAAATCAAAAAAACAATGGATTTCAGGTGCAGAATAACAGCAAAAACAGGTCCGGACGGACAAACTATTAAAGTAGCATCTGAATGTGACAAATCCAAAACAAAACCAAGTTGCAGAAGCAATAAATGCAGAAAACACACTCGTCAGACAAATATTATCAGAAAAAATATTTCATTTCACAATAAATCTTTAACTTTGCTGCTGCAAAAAACAGTTGGACGGTCTGTCGCTGGCATCCGGCAAAACGGATGAAAGAGGAAAGTCCGGGCAGCATAGGGCATCCCACTTCCTAATATAGAAGGAGTCCGTGAGGGTTGAGTAATGCAGAAGAAAATAACCGCCTGCCTTTTTCAATTGCAATCAGGAATGCGCACACACACTGGATACGATTAAATGTATTTGCGTATTCTTTATGCAGACATTTCGGCAGGTAAGGGTGAGAAGGCAGGGTAAGAGCCTGCCAGCGGTGTGGTGACACAACCGGCTGTGCATCTTGGGAGCTGCAAGTTCATGTAAACTGGCGCGGGATTGTCATCGCTCCTTGATGGGGCATGAGGGATCCGATGAGGGTTGCCCGCCCAAGCCAGAGGGTAGAACGCTGGAGTCATGGGGTGACTCATGACGTAGATAAATGACAGACGCTTGTTGAAGACGAGAGTCTTTTTCAAGAACAGAACCCGGCTTACAGGCCAACTGTTTTTTTATAACAAGACAAACAAACGAAGAGCCGGGGAAAGAATGTTTCTGCAAGCAGAACCGATATGGCATACGGTCAGGAGAACTTCCGACAAGACTGAAAGGGCGGACGCAGGAACTGTCAACACATCTATGGCCTCGTTTCAATTCAGATAACGCTCCGGCATCAACTTGGTTGGTTTGAAGATTCATCCGCCTCAAGTCTTTGTCAATTGCACAGAAAACAAACAAGCCGTGCCGAGGATAACGACAGACAAAACGAACAATGTCAGTCCGCCCCTAAGCAAAGGGTAAAGCATCATTATTTCCGGACAAACATTCGACACAACAATCCAGCTATCAAAAATTATGTTTAGACAACTTGCTATCATCATCGGCTGTCTTGCCGTAGGCGAGTTTATCATTTGGCTCACCAATGCACCCATCCCGTCAAGTATTATAGGAATGCTGCTGCTCACTCTGCTGCTGAAGACAGGCATCATAAGACCGGAATGGGTGGAGACTATTTCAAATTTTCTTGTCAAGAACATGGGATTCTTCTTCGTTCCGCCCGGAGTGGCATTGATGCTGTATTTCGACATCATAGAAAAGGAACTATGGCCTATCCTGATTTCCGTAGTGGTAAGCACGGCTCTGGTGCTCATCATGACCGGATGGGTTCATCAGCTTATGCGCAAATATTGGAATATCAGAATGCCACACATCACGAACAGGGCAAAGACAAGAGGCAGACAAAAGCAAGAGAAAAATCCGAACGGCAATGGCAATGCCGGCATGGATGACAAGACAACGGAAAACATCGGAACGACTCACCACAACAACTGACATACAGGACTATGCACGAATATTTATCAAACGACTATTTTCTGCTTACACTGACATTCGGTATCTACTTCATATCCAAACTCATCAGACGCTATCTGCGTCTGGCGATATTCAACCCCATACTTGTAAGCATAGCCTTCATCATCATTTTCCTGAAGATGAACGACATCGACTACGAAACCTACAGGATAAGCGGTTCGAAAATCGACTTCTGGCTGAAACCGGCCGTTGTGGCTCTGGGGGTTCCGCTCTACAAGCAACTAAGCTCAATCAAACAGCAAATCATGCCGATACTCATGTCGCAACTGGTCGGATGCTTGACAGGTATCAGTTCGGTTGTCGTCATCGCACAGATATTAGGCGCATCCAAACCTGTCATCCTTTCGCTCGCCTCAAAATCCGTAACAACCCCTATCGCAATGGAAGTGACTGAGACTGTAGGCGGCATACCGTCACTGACAGCAACGATAGTGGTCTGCGTCGGGATATTCGGTGCTGTGGCAGGATTCAGAATACTGACGCTCGGCAGAGTCGGCATGCCGGACTCGCAAGGCATATCGCTGGGCACGGCATCGCATGCCGTAGGAACATCTGCGGCAATGGAACGAGGCAACGAATATGGGGCATACGCAAGTCTCGGACTTACACTGAACGGTATACTTACAGCAATACTGACACCTTACGTATTGAAAGCTATCGGTCTGCTGTAAAGAGGCAGGATGTAAAAAAGCCGCCTTTTGCCATGCCCCTGAAAATCCGCCCGGAAGGAAAGCCGGAAAGAAGGAACATTCTCTTTGACAAGAATAGGATATGTAAAAAGGATTGATTAATTTTGCACTTGTAGAGGAAGGCATGTAACATAGCCAAGAAGAAAGGGGAAGGCAAGAGCTACTGACTTCTTATTCGTACATGAATACAGCAACTTATGCAAACCTGTGTTTAACCGCAAAAAAAGCAAAACAATGAAACGAGTGAACTTTATGGTTTTGGCATTCTGTGTCGTATCAACGCTTACAGCAAGTGTCAAGCCACGCAGGCATACGCTCAATGTCAGGCAAAACGACAGTACGACGATAACGCTTCATCATATAGGAGACGGTGAATTTTCTTGTTATCAGACAACAGACGGATATGCTGTGGCGAAAAACGAGCACGGAAACTATTGCTATATAGAATCGGCAGACATGAACTGCTTCAGAATATCTTCAGTAGTGGCTCATGATGCCGACAAACGCAGTGATGAAGAACAGGCGGCATTGAAGACAATGAAAACCGTATATGAAGTACGAAAAAACTACTCGACGGCAAAGCAGGAGACAAGAGGCAGCGGAATGCGCTATGTCGGACTCGCATCAGAAGCCCCATTGTCTTCAATCGGCTCTCCTCACGTCCCGGTCATCCTCGTTGAGTTTCAGGACAAGTCTTTTTCCGCAGCTGATACTCCGGAAGCCGTGAATGAATATTTCGACAAATATTGCAATGGTACCGGAGACGGGAAGAATTATACAGCAGCCGGGAATGCAGGGGCCGTGAGAGACTATTTCATAGCACAGAGTGACAGCCTGTTCCAACCTCAGTTTACCGTGATAGGCCCGATTATACTCAACAAAGGCTATGCATACTATGGAGCCAATGAAGGATGGGTAAAAGACAAGAATATACAGGAGTTTTTTTCTGAAGCCATAAAGAAAGCTTTCGATACAGAGACAGACTGGACACAGTTCGACAATGACAACGACGGAGTAATCGACATCGCATGTTTCATCTATGCAGGAGAAGGAGAGAACGCAAGTGATGACACCAACACTATATGGCCCAAGGAAACGCTGAAAGGGGGTGTTATAAACGGCATTTCATTCGGAGCGTACGCATGCAACAACGAAACCTACGAGGGTAAGACAGACGGAATAGGTACAATGTGTCATGAACTGAGCCATGCACTCGGACTCCCCGACTTGTACGACACGAATTATGCGGCATACGGCATGGACTACTGGGACATCATGGACTCGGGCAACTACTGTGCAGACGGATATTGCCCATGCGGATACAGTGCATACGAGAAGGATTTCATGGGATGGAAACCTCTGGTCGCCCTTGAATCAGGACAAGCACAGAAGGTGACCCTTGTGCCTATGAGCAGAGGAGGATGCGGATACAAGATTATCAACCCGGAGAATCCGGACGAATATTATGTGGTGGAAAACAGACAAAACGAAAAGTGGGATTCAATGATAGGACACAGTACGACAACAAGCAGACATCACGGCATGCTCGTGACCCATATCGACTATTCAGCCTCATATTGGAAATCAAACAATGTCAATACCAACACGAAACATCAGAGACTGACACTTATTCCTGCCGATGACGAACTCTTTTCTTTCATGTACGTAATAACGGACGATGACTATGAACATTTCCTTGAGTCGGCGGCCGGAGACCCGTATCCGGGGCTGAGAAATGTCACAGAACTTACAGGCGAGAAAGCTTCCGTATACACCTCATCCGGAAAAATGGGACAGCCAATCACAGATATTGCAGAGTCGGAAGATGGAATCATCACATTCGTGTTCTGCAAAGACATGACGGACGACATCTCTGACATTTATCAGGAAGATGCACCTTTTGAAATCGACGGCCGCTACTTGACAGCGACAGACGCAGAGATATACAATGCCACAGGTATCAGGATTGTACGCCTCCAGGGAGAAAAAAGAAAAATGAAGATGGAACATGGCATATATATAGTGAAAACGAAGAAAGGCTTATATAAAATCGCAATAAAATAAGAACAAGCAACATTTTTTCGACAGAAAGTTTGTTTTATCAAATCTATCAAACTATCTTTGCATTACAATTAAGAAAGAGTAGAACAACAGCCGGGATACAGGATAGATTGGGATACTCATCAAATTTTAACTGAAAACCGAGGACGTTTCGTTCTTTAATGGCGGGCCACGCTTCGCAAGAGGTAACCTTCAGGTCGGTGGATTACAAAGAAGTTCGAGCACTCAAACCTTATATACTCGGAGTTTCATCACATCTCCTCCCGGCTTTTACATAAGAGAGACTTTTGGCTTATCCCATATATACAATGGGAAGCCGAAGTCTCTCTAATTGAGGAAAGTTGCCAGAGAGGTCGAATGGGGCGGACTCGAAATCCGCTATACGGTTCTACTGTATCGGGGGTTCGAATCCCTCACTTTCCGCATATACGCTTAAAATCAGCGTTTTAAGCATTAAGTACCCGAAAAAAGTCTTTTTGAGGGTACTTTTCTTTTATTCCGCCCAGAAATGGGGGGGCAGGCAGAATGGAACAGCAGATACTCGGGGGCTGTCACAGCTGATTCCATTGGCGAAAGTCACTGAAAAAATCCTTGTACTGATGCGCCGGTGATTTCCCAGTGATGATTTACAGGAAAATAGCTTTGAGTATCTGTAATCGTTTCATACCGCAAAGTTAATACATTGTACATATTTTAAACGGACAATTCTGTTTGCCCCAATAAACTAAACTATGTTTTTCGCAACAAAATGGCCATATATTTGTTATGTATATAATACTTTTGGAACAATGAATAGTATATAATAACCTTTTTATAAAGGTAGAAGTATTATAAATTTGCAACGAAATAAATAAAACAAGACATAAATCATGAAAATAAGAAGTTTTGGATTTGTTGCCACTGCGATGATATTCACATTGAGCAGTTGTGGAGGAAAAGAGGAAAAGCCTTTGGATACCGTGTTCGTTAATACGGCAAAAGTTGTAAATACGGGTTGCTATGGAGAAATGTCATGGCCCGGGCGGACAAAGGCGTCGGAAGATGTAAATGTGTCGTTTAGAGTGAGTGGGCCTATAAAGGATATATATGTCAATGAAGGGGATCATGTAAAAAAAGGGCAATTGATTGCAGAGATGGATCCAAGAGATTACCAAGTCCAGCTTGGAGCTACACAGGCGGAATATGAACAGATAAAGGCTGATGCCGAAAGGATAATAGCTATGTATAAGGAAGGCAATACGACATCCAGCAATTATGACAAGGCAAGATATGGACTCAGACAGATTACGGAGAAACTGAATAATCATCGTAATCAGCTTGCAGATACAAAGCTATTTTCGCCTGTCGACGGATATGTACAAACAAGGATTCATCAGGCAGGAGAAACCGTCAGTGCAGGGATGCCGGTTGTGTCGGTATTTAAAAGTGGAAATACGGAAGTTGAGATATTTCTTTCTGTATCGGATTTTTCACATTTGAAAGAGTTTGGAGAATTCAAATGTTCATTTGATTTTACTGGTGGTAAGATGTATCCTTTGGAGGTCATACGCACGAGTCAGGAAGCAAATTCCAGTCAACTGTATGCTGTCCGTTTGCGAATAAAGGGTGATTATGACAAGAGTAAGATAACTCCGGGAATGACAACTATGGTCTATGCTTCTGTTGCGGATAGCAGTAATACAGTGTCAGTTCCTTCAACAGCTGTATTTAATAAAGATGAGAAGACCGGGGTTTTTGTTTTTGATGCTCAATCAGGAACTGTCAGGTTCAGAACTGTTACTGTGGGCGCATTGAAGACTGATGGTTCGGCAATTGTTGCTTCTGGGCTTAAAGCAGGGGAGATAGTTGTTGCTACCGGCACACGGCATCTTGTGGAAGGCCAGAAGGTACAACCGCTACCGGAATCGACAAAGAGTAATGTGGGGGGAATGATGTAAGGGATGAAGATAGGTGGATTCTGTTCTTATAAAAGTGAAAGATTATGATAGACTACAGTAAATGGGCATTAGACAATAGGAAACTTGTCAATTTTCTGGTAATATGTTTGGTTGTAGGAGGTATTCTTGCATATAATTCTATGAGCAAGCTTGAAGACCCGGCAATAAAGGTCAAGCAGGCAATGGTTGTGACTACTTATCCTGGAGCTTCGGCACACCAAGTGGAACTGGAAGTTACTGATGTGCTTGAAAAATCGATAAGAGAAATGTCAGGAGTGGATAATGTGCAGAGCCAGTCTTATTCAGATTTGAGCATCATCACTGTAGAATTGGAAACGACAGTTCCTAATGACAAAGTGGAACAGCAGTGGGATATGTTGCGAAGAAAAGTTGACAATGTGCAATCCCTGCTTCCGGCAGGAACGAGTGTGCCGATGGTGAAAGATGATTTTGGTGATGTGTATGGCATGTTTTATGCCATGACGGGAGACGGACTGGAAGATAAACCACTGTCTGACTATGCCGAATTGGTCAAACGTGAAATAGGCAATATAGATGGTGTTACGCGAGTGGATATATATGGCAAGCGGTCGGATTGTATAAATATAGAATTGAAACAGGAGCGGATGTCAAATCTTGGTGTGATGCCAACAGAAGTGATACAGACTCTTAATAATCAGAATAAGACTGTTTATTCTGGATATTATAATAACGGAACAAACCGTATACGTGTCACCGTTGATGACAAGTTTAAAACTGTTGACGACATTGCAGATATGCTCATACAAGGACATGATGAGGACCAACTGCGCATACGCGACATTGCACATGTATATAAGTCGTATGAATCTCCTGTGCGCAATGAAATGATGCGCGATGGCGAACGTGCGCTCGGATTGTCTATAGCATGTTCGGCTGATTATGACATTATAAAAGTAGGAAAGAAAGTAGAGGCGAAGATTGAAGACTTGAAAAAGGAGATGCCTGTCGGCATGGAGTTTCATAAAGTTTTTTTCCAGCCGGAACGTGTATCGGATGCACTTGGAACATTTCTCGTCAATCTGCTTGAGTCTGTGATAATAGTTGTTGTTGTGCTTATTTTTGCAATGGGGCTCAAGAGTGGTATGATAATAGGTACAAGCCTTGTGGTTATTGTGTTCGGTTCTTTTCTGGTATTGCAAGGTTTTGACGGAACACTACAAAGAGTGTCGCTTGCAGCTTTCATTCTTGCAATGGGTATGCTTGTGGACAACGCTATTGTGATTGTTGATGGAATACTCATAGACTTAAAGGTTGGCAAGCCGCGGATGGAAGCACTGACGAGTATCGGAAGAAAGACGGCTATGCCTTTGCTTGGGGCCACACTTATTGCTATACTAGCTTTTTTACCGATTTTTTTGAGTCCGGATACGGCAGGTGTATATGTACGTGACCTCTTTATTGTAATGGCTGTCTCACTGCTGCTGAGTTGGTTGCTTGCTTTGCTTCATGTTCCCATCATGGCAGATAAGATGCTTAAGGTTGAAAAGGACAAAGCGGACACGGCACTTTATACAGGAAAGGCATACACTGTGCTTTCCAAGATTCTCGGATTCGGACTCAACCATCGTTTGCTGGTTATTTTGATGGCTGTTGTACTCTTTGTGGGCAGTGCTGTCAGCTACAAGTTTCTCAACCAGGCCTTTTTCCCGGATATGGAGTACGACCAGTTGTATATGGAATATAAGTTGCCAGAGGGAACAAATTCCACTCAAGTAGAAAAGGACCTTGTTGAAATAGAAGATTATTTGAAGAGCCGCAAAGAAATAAAGCATGTTACGATGTCTGTTGGAGGTACTCCAAGCCGCTATAATTTGGTGCGTAGTATTGCAACCCCTTCATTGTCGTATGGTGAACTTATCATTGATTTTGAGTCTCCGAAAGAACTGGTGGACAACATTGCTGATATACAGAATGAACTTTCAAAACGGTATCCGGATGCTTATATCAAATTGAAACGCTATAATTTGATGTTTAAGAAATATCCGATAGAAGCTTGTTTCCATGGTCCGGATCCTGCTGTGCTTCATGCTTTGTGCGACAGCACACTGAGTATTATCCGCAATAGTGATGTGGTGTATCTGCCTACGACAGATTGGGAGCCGAAGGTACCTGTTCTCACTATTGATTATGACCAGTCTTCTGCACGTACAAGCGGACTTAGTCGTAGCGATGTCGGTATGTCTACACTTGCCTATACCGGTGGAATACCTATAGGTACATTTTATGACGGTATACATCCGGAAAACATCTATATAAAATGTACAGATGACAATGGAAATGAAATCGAAAGGCTCGACAATGTGACAGTATTCGGTCTGCTTCCAAATGTGAATAAAATAATGAATCGTACAACTGTCCAAAAGCTTATGGCTGGAACTATGAGCAAGGATGAGGTTGTAGAATCACTGGTGCAGACAACTCCAATGAGCCAAGTGGCGAAAGGGATAGATATTAAATGGGAGGAACCTGTAGTCATGCGCTATAATGGACAGCGTACGCAACGAGTACAGTGCAGTCCTCGTCCCGGAACAGGAACGGAAGCGGCTCGTAAGATAATAGCGGAAAAAATAGAGAAAATTGAACTTCCTGCCGGATATTCTCTTTCATGGGAAGGAGAAAAGAAAGCCAGCGACCAATCCATGCGTTACCTGTTCAACAATTTTCCTATGTCGATTGTGATAATGGTAATGATTCTAATCATGTTGTTCAAGGATTACAAGAAGCCGGCTATCATATTCTGCTGTATTCCGCTTATTCTTGTGGGAGTGATACCTTCAGTCCTTTTGTCGGGAAAAGCATTCGGTTTTGTGGCCATAGTCGGAGTGCTTGGGCTTATTGGCATGATGATTAAGAATGGTATTGTGCTTATGGACGAAATCACGCTTGAAATAAATAGCGGGATGAATCCGAGAGAGGCATTGATAAGTAGTTCAAAGAGCCGCCTGCGTCCGGTAATGATGGCTTCATTAACCACAATACTTGGTATGATACCACTTGTTCCGGATGCAATGTTTGGTTCGCTTGCTGTCACGATAATGGGAGGATTGTTTGTCGGTACTCTTATTACGCTGATATTTATACCTGTATTATATTCCCTATTCTTCAATATAAAATAATGTTTCATGAAAAGATATATAGTGTTGTCAACTTTAGTTATCGGAGTAAGTTGTTGCATTCATGCACAGATAAAATTGTCGTTGGCAGATTGCCGTGATAAGGCTGTGGCAAACAATAAGGAACTTCGGTCAGCAAGGATAAAGTTGGATCAGACCGGTTATGATGTCAAAGCCTATAGAGCCAATTTCTTTCCAAAGTTCAGTCTGATAGCTACAGATCTTTATAGTTTTGGCAAGGGAGATCTTACCATTTCAGGAGGGCATTTGCCTGTATATAGCCTTGATGCAGCATCGGGAAACTATGTGCCTGCTGTACGTCTGAATACGGATGGAAGTTATACATTGCTTCAGTATGCTGATTTTCCAGATCAAAAACTGGAGTATAAAATTAAAAATGTATTTACAGGAGGAATCATGTTTGAAGAACCTCTATATATGGGTGGTAAAGTGACAGCTGCATATAATATGGCAAAACTTGGTCGGCAGATGGCTTGGCAGAATGTCCGGCTTTCACAAAGTGAAGTCATTGTGAAAACTGATGAGGCGTATGCGATGGCTGTTAGGGCCAAGGAGCTTGGAAAAGTGGCGAAAAGCTACAAGCAGACTCTTGAAGAACTGTACAAGAATGTGGAAAGTGCTGTGCGTCATGGCATGAAGACTCGTAATGACATGATGAAGGTGCAGGTTAAACTGAATGAGGCAGAACTGAATATCCAGAAGGCTGACAATGCTTACAGGCTGGCATGTATGAATCTGTGCCATGTTACGGGACTTCCATTGAAAAGCAGTATAGAAGTTGATGAAAATGAATTTACATATAAGGATGTGGAGTCTGCTATAGCAGAGGATATAAGTTCTCGTCCGGAAGTGTCTATACTTGCAGATAAAGTCGAGCTGGCACGTCAGAATGTAAAACTTGCAAAGAGCGATTTCCTTCCGAATGTGGCATTGGTGGGAGGCTATACTTATAATAACGGTATTGAAGTTGCCGGAAAGAAACTTCTTGATAGTGGTACAGCTTCCTTTATGCTAAGTGTAAAGGTTCCTATTTTTAATTTCGGAGAAGGTTCGAACAAGATACGTTCGGCAAAGGCGCAGCATAGAATAGTTGCATTGGAACAAGAGAATGCCAATGAACAGATGACGCTTGAACTGACACAGTGTATAAATAATATGGAAGAGGCCGAGACTGAATTGCTGCTTACACGAAAGTCAGTGGAACAAGCTGCGGAAAATATGAAGATGTCGAAGCAACAGTATGAAGTTGGCATTGAACCGTTGGCGGATTATCTTGAATCACAATCTTTATGGCAACAAGCATCTGCCAATGAAGTTGAGGCTCGTTGTCAGTTGTTTCTTGCTAATACGAAGTATTTGAAAGCTTCAGGTAGACTTGTCATTGAATGATAAGGGTAAGGAAACTGAGACTCAGGGACAGGTACAACAAAAAATCGTTGTATCTGTCCCTGAACTTTGCTTGGTTATCCTCGTTGTCATACTATCTACTTATCATAAATTTCAACCCTTTTTTTGACAATTTGAAATGTTAAAATTCAAGCCTCTGAGAATCGCGTAAAATCGGCCGAACCTTGCCAAAGTTCCATTTACGCGATTCTAAGGCCATTTTCAGGCTTTGAATCCGAAATGTAAAAATAATACAATTTCTCATTTTAGAAGATACATTTATTCACATTCATGTGTGCATCGCCTGAAAAAAGAGTACACTGGAAATAAATTTCGTTCACCTTGAAAATATTTTTAAAGTACCTTGTAAAAAATTTTTCAAGGTGAACGAAATTTATTTTCAAGGTGAACGAGTTTGAGGAGGTCCGTTTTTCAGGCCGAAATTTGATGTTGAATAAAAGTGATTTCTTAAAAATATTGAAATCGGATTTTCAATGCCACGAAAAACAAAAATGGATTCCGGCTGCGAAAAACAGGCATTTCGGACAAATAATTTTATAACTTACTGATTATCAAAACTTTCTATTTCGGTCACAACCTGTACCTTTTGCACCTAAAACCGCATCGTTTTGCTGAAATAGTATTTTGTTGATTATCAATTGCTTATCAATGAAACTTCAGAAATTCGACAATCAGTCAAGCGTAAATGAATCTTAATTGTGTTAATAAAGTTCCGTCCATAATGGGTGGACTTATCATCAAAAGAAGGAAGAAATCTTTTTTGAGAAAGTCAGCTGTTTTTACACTGCCTGCCCTGACTTTGTCATTGCGTACTCTGACGTAACTTAAAAACAGATTACAGGACTTTCTTAAACCTAACTCGCGTATTTTTATGAAACAGGTGTGTGAAAGTCTGTATTTTTTAGCTATTTTTGTCACAAGAAGATGCGATGACCCGTCCTCTGCCGGGAAGCCGGAAATTAAAGGTCTGCTATATGCCTCTTTGACATTGATGTATAACCAGGAGCCAATGTATCTTTTGAGCATTGTCTCTTAATATTATCAATCTTAATAATATAATGATATGGCGAAAGAGAAAATTGCATATACATGTACAAGTTGCGGATATGATTCTCCGAAATGGATTGGGAAATGTCCTGCTTGTGGTGAGTGGAACACATTTGTGGAGCAGAAAGTCGGCAAGAAAGATGGAAAGGGAATATCCGGCTACGAAGTGCCGGGCGGTTCCGGTCCTGTGTCGATGAGTAGAATTGATACAGAAGATGAACCGCGGATTAATCTTTATGATGCAGAGCTTAATCGTGTTCTTGGTGGCGGACTTGTTCCCGGATCGTTGACTTTATTGGGTGGCGAACCCGGAATTGGCAAGTCAACTCTTGTTTTGCAGACTGTTTTGAGGCTCAAAGGACATAAAGTCCTGTATGTAAGTGGCGAAGAGAGTGCCAGACAAATCAAACTTCGTGCAAACCGTCTTTGTGAGACATTTGACGGAACTCAGTCTGAACCTTTAGGCGATTGCTTTGTGGTATGCGAAGCAATGATAGAGAAAGTCTTTCTGCATATAAAGGAGGTAAAACCAAGCCTTGTGGTGATTGATTCCATACAGACTATGGCTACAGAAACAGTTGAAAGTTCTCCCGGCAGTATAAGTCAGATACGTGAATGTTCTGCACAGATATTGAAATTTGCAAAAGAGAGCAATATCCCTGTAATTCTTATAGGGCACATAAATAAGGAAGGTAGCATTGCCGGACCAAAGATTCTTGAACACATGGTTGATACAGTATTGCAGTTTGAAGGCGATCAGCATTACATGTATCGTATTGTGAGAGCTATAAAGAATCGTTTCGGGAGTACGGCAGAGCTTGGTATATATGAAATGCTTCATAACGGATTGCGTCAAGTGGCAAATCCGTCAGAACTGCTGTTGTCTGATATAAGTGGAAACGAAGGGCTTAGCGGAGTTGCCATTGCTTCCGCGATTGAAGGGGTGCGTCCTTTGCTTATAGAAACACAAGCCCTTGTAAGTACGGCTGCCTATGGTACTCCTCAGCGCTCTGCAACAGGTTTTGATCTTAGAAGACTTAACATGCTGCTTGCAGTCTTGGAAAAAAGAGTCGGTTTCAAGCTTGCACAGAAGGACGTGTATCTGAATATTGCGGGTGGTATACGTGTGACAGACCCAGCCATTGATTTGAGCGTGATTGCCGCTGTGCTGTCGAGTAATGTGGATACCGGTATAGAGCGTAATGTCTGCATGGCTGGCGAAGTCGGTCTTAGTGGGGAGATACGTCCCGTAAATCGTATTCTCCAACGTATTGCGGAAGCTGAAAAGTTGGGATTTGCTACAATCCTTATACCGGAAGCCAATATGAACGGACTTGAAACTTCCAAGTTTCGCATAGCGATACGTCCTGTGCGGAAAGTTGAAGAAGCTCTGAGAGAGTTGTTTGGATAAAGAATCTGATTTGCCGGATTCTTTGAATGTAAACCGACTTTTTTTGAATACCTTTTTTATTTTGTGTGCAACGTGTAAATGCCTGTTGTACATGTGTTAATGTAACTTTTTTGTAAGCGAGTGCAATATTTCTTTGCATACTCGCTTTTTTTATGTACTTTTGCGCTGATTTTAATGAATCTGTTTTGTTTTAATAATTATTAATAAGAGGAACAAAGATATTATGGCGATTTCAAAGACAAGAAACATGTTAGTAGACGTTGCACGACAGCTATTTGCAAAGAATGGCTTTGAGAATACGACTATGAATGATATTGCTGTGACCTCTAATAAGGGGCGTAGAACATTATATACTTATTTTAAAAGTAAAGATGAAATTTATCTTGCGGTCATTCAGTCCGAATTGGAAAGGTTGTATGAACGTATGGATGAGGTATCGAGAAAGAACATTTCACCTGAAGAGAAGATTGTACAACTCATTTTTGCACATCTGGAGGTTGTTAAGGAAGCGGTGTATAGAAACGGGAATCTGCGTGCGGAGTTTTTCCGGGATGTGTGGAGGGTTGAACAAGTCAGGAAGACTTTTGACAAAAATGAGATAACACTTTTCCGCCGGGTTATGAATGAAGGCATAGATCGTGGTGTATTTGATATAAAAAATGTGAAGCTTACAGCCGAAATAACTCATTTCTGTCTGAAAGGCTGTGAAATTCCATATATATATGGCCGTTATGCAGCTAAAAATGCAGAAGAGCTTTATCCTTATGTGAGAAGATTCGTTTTCAAGTCACTTGGCAATAAACTCGCTTGATTTTTTCATAGATAAAAACGGTTTTGAGTGCTTTGCAGATGTTTCTCCTTTGGGGGTATGGAACAACTTCTTTTGCTTTATAGAGAATAGAAATCTTATTAACAAATATAAAAAATAATTTTATGGGTTTATTAAGTGGAAAGACTGCCCTTATTACAGGCGCAGCTCGTGGTATTGGTAAAGGCATCGCCTTGAAATTTGCAGCAGAAGGTGCAAACATTGCTTTTACCGATTTGGTTATTGATGAGAACGGAAAGGCTACAGAAGATGAGATTGCAGCTCTTGGTGTCAAGGTTAAAGGATATGCTTCAAATGCAGCGGACTTTGCACAGACGGAAGAGGTTGTCAATCAGGTGAAGGCGGATTTCGGCTCTATTGACATTCTTGTCAATAATGCAGGAATCACTAAGGACGGACTCATGCTTAGAATGAGTGAAGCGCAGTGGGATGCTGTTATAGCAGTGAATTTGAAATCTGCGTTCAATTTTATACATGCTTGTACCCCGATAATGATGCGTCAGCGTGGTGGTTCAATCATCAACATGTCGAGCGTGGTTGGTGTTCATGGCAATGCCGGTCAGTGCAATTATTCCGCTTCTAAGGCCGGGCTTATTGCTCTTGCAAAGTCAATCGGTCAGGAGATGGGTGCCAAGGGGATACGTGCCAATGCTATAGCCCCCGGTTTTATAGAAACGGCTATGACTGCTGCTCTTCCTGAAAATGTACGCAAAGATTGGATTCAGAAGATACCTCTTCGCCGTGGCGGACAAGTTGAAGATATTGCCAATACAGCTCTTTATCTTGCTTCTGATTTGTCAAGTTATGTTACAGGTCAGGTTATTCAGGTTGACGGTGGAATGAACATGTAAAACTATTTTTGACTTGTAGATTCCTGTATATGTACATTTGTCGTTATGAAGTATGGTATATCCGGGAATCTATAAGTCTTGATTGCAATATTAGATTGCTATAGCGGATATATGACAGTTGTTTACGAGGATAATCATCTTATAATTGTAAATAAGAGCAGTTCCGAGATTGTGCAGGGTGATAAGACAGGCGACAAACCGCTGTCGGAAATCGTAAAAGAATACATTAAGGATGCCTATGCCAAGCCCGGGAATGTTTTTCTTGGTGTTGTGCACAGGCTTGACCGCCCTGTGAGTGGGCTTGTAATGTTTGCACGTACAGGAAAAGCACTTGCCAGATTGAATGACATGTTTCGCACAGGAGAGGTTCATAAGACATATTGGGCTATAGTGAAAAATGAACCGTCCCGGAAAGAAGGAACTCTTGTCAACTGGCTTGTCAGAAATGAAAAACAGAACAAATCGTATGCTTATGACAAGGAAGTATCCGGTTCCAAGAAGGCAGTCCTTGATTATCGTGTCATAGGGAAAAGTGACAATTATTTTTTAATGGAAGTGGATTTGAAAACCGGACGCCACCATCAAATCCGTTGTCAGCTGGCCAAGTTGGGATGCCCGATAAAGGGAGATCTTAAGTATGGGGCTAAACGGAGCAACCCTGACGGAAGCATATCGCTTCTTGCTCGTAGTATGGAATTTGTTCATCCTGTATCCAAGAAAAGGATACGTGTCGAGGCACCCTTGCCTGATAATGCGCTCTGGCACGGATTTGGTTTCTAATCGTTGCTTGCAAGTTATTCCTACGTCTTATTATTGTCGGATATAAATCTTGAGGGCGTTTAGGATTGTACGTCTGATTCAATCAGTCTTGATGATATGAAATAGAAGAGATATCTTGTTGTGACGATGTTGCAACAAGATAATTTTTATAGCACATTCCTGTTCTGTTCTTTTTCGATAAATGTATTTTATCTTTTTTTCGCCAATTTGCGTATGATGTCCTTGTTGATTTTGAAAATACGTTGGTTCTTTTTCAAGTTGTTTTGCAATAATTCTTCAGATTGGTTGTATATGGCATAGAAATGCTCTATTATCATTTTCTGCAGATTTTCGGAAACGTCTTTCACTCCCTCTGTGGCCGGAGAGATACATCGCAATCCTTTGGGAACTATTTCAATATCTATTTCAGTGCCAGCCATTACAGGGTCGCCGTCATAATGAATCACACCTGTGTCTGAACGCCTGATACATAGTTTCCTGCATCTGAAAGTCTTGACATAGTTGCTTTGGTCGATAGTCCCCTTGAATAACTGGAAAACAATCTGAGGTGCATCAATGACGGCGAATGGTTCCACAATCGTTACATCCATTAGTCCGTCGTGGACAGAAGCTTTCGGGGCTATATAGGCATTGTTGCCATATTGTGACGCGTTGGCACAGGATACAATGAAAGCTTTACATGTTATTTGCTCTTCTTTTTCCCCAACTATTTGCAAATCGTAGATTTCAGGTGTGTATTGGAAGCCGTTCTTAAGGATATTCTCAAGATATGTCAACGGGCCACGCTTTCCTGACTGTGCGAACTTCATGGATATGAGTGCGTCAAACCCCATGCCACACGTGCAGAAAAACGGATGTTTCTCTATTATGCCGTAATCCATGAGGTGTTCTTCAGCTGAATTAATAATGTTTATGGCCCCGATAGGGTCGACCGGAATGTGCAGATGGCGCGCCAGACCGTTTCCCGATCCACAGGGAATAATGGCCAATGCTGTGTCTGTATGTACCAGTGCACGTGCCGTTTCGTTGACTGTGCCGTCTCCTCCTATTGCACATACTATGTCCACCCCATGTTTGGCGGCACTGTCTGCTATTTCCGTAGCATGTCCAATGTAATTCGTGCGTACAATATCGTAATCATATAAATTTTTGTCTAACAACGTCTCGATATGTTTGATGATAAACTTCTTTCCTGTTGCTCCGGATAAAGGGTTCACAATAAATATAATCCTTTTGTTGGCTGCCATAAACATTAGTTAGGTGTAATTTGCACTTGCAAAAATACAATAATTCGCTTTTCTGCGTGGTCAATTGAATATTGTTTTTGTTGAAAAAACATTTTTTTGAATAAAACGAATGTTATAAAGCAGTTTTTTATTAATTTTGCAGCCTGTTATTACGGCAACAGTCGAGTATATATCAAATAATTAACAAATAAAGTGTCGTATCAGTTCTTTACGGAACATGAGACATATATTTGACTATGGGTTTATTACAAGAAAAATTAAGTAAGTATAGAGAGCCTCAGAAGTATATGGAGATGGGAATCTATCCTTACTTTAGAGAAATTGAAAGTCACCAGGATACAGAGGTGATGATGAGCGGGAAAAAAGTGCTCATGTTCGGTTCCAACTCATATATGGGGCTTACTTATGATAAGCGTATTGTTGAAGCCGCAGTAAAAGCCACTAAGAAGTATGGAACTGGTTGTGCCGGTTCACGTTTTCTTAATGGTACGCTCGACATACACATTCAGCTTGAACATGAATTGGCAGAATTTGTCGGTAAAGAAGAGGCGCTTGTTTATTCGACAGGATTTACGGTCAATTCAGGAGTCGTTTCAAGTCTTACAGGACGTAATGACTATATTTTGGGCGATGATCGTGATCATGCTTCTATTGTAGACGGACGTCGCCTTTCGTATTCAACTTTCTTGCATTACAAGCATAATGACATGGAAGACTTGGAGCGTGAACTCAGGCGTTGTCGTCCAGAGGCTATTAAGCTTATTGTGACAGACGGTATGTTCTCAATGGAAGGTGATCTTGCTAAATTGCCGGAGATTGTGGAGCTCAAGAAGAAGTATAACGCAAGTATAATGGTTGATGAAGCTCATGGCATAGGTGTGTTTGGGCATCAGGGCAGAGGTACTTGCGATCATTTTGGGGTGACGGACGATGTAGACCTTATCATGGGTACATTCAGTAAGTCGCTCGCGTCTATTGGCGGATTCATTGCTGCTGACAAGGACACAATAAACTGGTTGCGCCATACTTCCCGTACATATATTTTTAGTGCAAGCAACACTCCTGCAGCAACAGCCGCTGCAATGGAAGCTCTACATATTATCAAGAGTGAGCCGGAACGTCAGGAGAATCTGTGGAAGGTTACGAACTATGCCTTGAAGCTGTTCAGGGAAGCCGGTTTTGAGATTGGTGGCACTGAAAGCCCTGTCATACCTTTGTATGTTCGTGATACAGAAAAGACTTTTGCTGTAACTAAGCTTGCGTTTGACAAGGGTGTGTTCATAAATCCGGTCATTCCTCCTGCATGTGCTCCTCAGGATACTCTTGTACGAGTTGCCCTGATGGCTACTCATACGAAGGAGCAGGTTGACAGATGCGTCTCTATTCTTATTGATTGCTTTAAGGAACTGAATCTTCTTTAAGTACCTCTTATATAAGAATGACCGTGGACTGAAGTGTCCATGTGTTTAGGTTTGGCAGAAAAAGACCTGTAAGGGTTCTTGAGGGCACGCCTTTTTTCTTGTCGAATAGTTTCTTACGGCATCCTTTCCGGATGGCAAACAGCGACATCGTCCCTCCGGCAGAGTGTCAGGATTGCGTGTCTCTCTCGTGATCTTGCGCTTTATTTCGTCCTGCTGAAAGTCGCGGTCGAGATTCCAGTAAATGCTTTCGATTGGCCGGTAATGTCGGATTATCTTAACCAAGACGCGAGTGCGTGACAGGGTGTGATGTCACATAAAGTCTACGTTCGATCGTTTGTATTCCTGAGGATTTCTTTGTTGTTTCGGCGATAAACTTGACAACTGTCAGATTACCGTCCCTGTATTTGTTCGAATGCTTACTGCGACTACCTTGACTTTGAGGTGATGCAATGACGAAGTCACGAGGATAGCTACATATTATCCAAGTCTCCTTATGGCCTTTCTATTTGCCCCTTCCTGAACCAACCGCAAAGAGAAAAGGCCTGCGACAAAAAAATTAGGGGGCAGGCAGAATTGTCCGTTGAAACGTTAAAAATCATGCGCATAGTATAGAAAGACGGGGTCAGTCCTAAAACCCTGTGGGTATGTTAAATCTATGCTGTTAGTTTGCATA
>CAZKOB010000022.1:0-34552 GCA_964554265.1 uncultured Bacteroides sp.
ATAGGAGCAATTGGGGGAGCTTGCGACGGAGGGCGTGGCGCGCAGCGACGGAGGAGTCTGTGAATGCAACCACTTACAACCATAATAATCGCACGAGGAGTCTGTGAATACACCTGCAAAACACACTTAAAGTGCCATCTTATAACTATAAGATTTATAATAGGAGTCTGTGAAAGCACCATCTTCCAACCATCAGAATTACAAGAAGAATCTGTGAAACACCGTCAAAAAACAACTGATTTTACATTATTTTTCCTGAATTCCCTTCTTTTCAATATTTTGTAGACGCTCCAGATGGCAGGTATAAGAAATATGTCTGCGGCAATCCACGCTGCCGGATCGCCGAGTGAAACACCGGTAAATCCTAATGCCGGCACCAGAGTGAAACTGACGATTATCCTTGCAATCATTTCAAATACTCCTGACATCATTGATAGATTGGTGAATCCTATACCCTGAAGTGAGTAGCGTAATATGCAGAGTGTGCCGAGGCAGATATAGAAGAAACAGGATATGCGGAGGAACTGTTCGCTTTTGTCGAGAATCTCTGTTTCTGAAGCGTAGATGAAGAACATCGAAAGTTCGCGTGACAGCAGCAATAGGATGGCCATTGTGAACACTGTATAGCATGCTGTCATTTTCATGGCCGATTTTATGCCGAGCCAGATACGTTTTATTTGTCTTGCGCCAAGATTTTGTCCGCAGTATGTGGCCATTGCAATTCCTAAATTCTCAAAAGGGCAGATGAAGAACATCTTGATGCGCATGGCTGCCGTGAATGCTGTTACGCATGCTGTTCCGAGAGCATTGTTTGAACTCTGAAGCATAATGCTTCCTATGGCAGTAATGGAAAATTGCAATCCCATTGGTATCCCCATGCCGAGCAGAGTCTTTATGTGATGCCACGAAAGCCTTTCTCGTATTCCTGTGGCGTGTGTTGTCTCTTTAAGAATCAGGAAATGCTTGTGCATGTATATCCGGCATAGCACAACGGATATTCCCTGGGCTGCGACTGTGGCTATGGCTGCTCCGGCGGTACCCCATTTGAGCGACAGGATGAATACGAGGTCGAGTATCACATTCAGTATGGATGCGATAAGCAGAAAATAGAACGGTGTCTTGCTGTCACCGAGAGCGCGTATGATGCTTGCCAGCAGGTTGTACATCAGAGAGAAGGGGATGCCGATGAATGTGACCAATAAGTAGTTGTAGGCATTGCTGAATATGTCTTCTGGTGTTTGCATCCATTGCAGAATAGAAGAACACAGTAACGAGGTGGCTATGGCAAGTGTAATGGCTATGGTGCCCCCGAGCCAATAGCTGTTATACACGTATGTACGCATCTTCGTATAGTCTTTGGCACCGAACGACTGTGCTACAGGTATTCCGAATCCTCCGGTACACCCGTTGCAGAATCCAAGAATGAGAAACGTCACAGACGTGCTTGCACCGACCCCTGCCAATGCGTTCATTCCAAGATATTTGCCTACGATGGCTGCATCTATCAAGCTGTAGGTCTGTTGCAGGATGCTGCCGAAAAATAATGGGGCCGCAAAATTAAGAATTAGCCGGAATGGGTCTCCGGTTGTCATGTCTTTTGTCATTGCTCTTTTTACCTTTATCTTCTGTTTACATTGATAGCGGGGGCAAAGATAATACAACTTTGGGAATCAGGGAGCTGTTTCCTTATTTTATCCGCAATTTATCGGGCTGTCCATTTCCGGCTTGACAGAAGATGATGTTGCTGATGGCGCTTAAGAAAAAAGGTGGAGAGGTAATGAATCCGTGGATTGAAGGGGATTCCCTTCTTTCTGCCTTTTTATGCTGTTGAAGTGGCGGTATGTAATGCGTACGTTTGAAGGGTTGCATGTGTCAATATCTGATAGTGTAGGAAGATTTTGCAATACATTCTCGGATGTTTTCATTACGTTGATGTGTCAATAACAGATAGTGTGGGATGAAGAGCGAAGCCGGGCGGAGTGCTTGTTTGTAGCCGTGTCAGAATCTTATTCCGGCAAAGAGTCTTGCCTTGAAATTCTCCTTTGTAAGTAAGAATTTTTCTTCTTTGCCTATTTTTGATACCTGATAGACATACGTGATACCGAAGAAATAGTTTCCTGTATAATAGGTTGCAGAGAATCTGCCGGTGATGAACAAATCGAAGAATTGCCATGGCATTTTGACGCTTCCGTCGGAGAATTGCACATTGTAGTTTTTCCAGACCACGAAGGTGGGCAGGGCAGACAGATGCAGAAGCCAATGCTTTCCGGGGACATAATTGTAGGCATATCCTGCTCCGAAGGCGGCATGCGTCATTCCTATTCGTCTTATGCTGTAGCCTTCGTCCGTTTGCAGCAGGTTGGCGGGTGTCTCGATGTTGCCTGTTGAAAATGATGCGCCGAGCAGAAAGCTGCCCCGGCTTCTTTTTTGTATATAACTCTGCGTGAATGCTGCCGGATAGGAGAACTTGTGCTTGTTGAATACATAATATCCGTTGACCGTAAAGCTCTGTAGTTTCACGGCACTTAAGTCGGTGTCGGTCTTTTGTCCGTTGCTATCCATAAATCCGGTGAATGAATGTAGGTTGTTTACCGAAATGTCACATCCGAATGAGTTGGTGTAGAGGTTGAAGAACCATTCCATGTCCGTTTTCTCGCCTTTCAGATGTGCGGGATTTACAGAGAACGAACCTGAAAGCCCTTTGTAGCTTATGTTGAATCCGACGGTTTCCTTTTCCCGGCTGTTCATTTCGCAGACATAATGTGTTCCCGTATTGTCTGTTCCGTTCACGGTAAATGCTGTGGCTTTTATGTCTGTCTTGATTTTGAATGTCCATCTTGTATGTGGGCGCGACACATAAAGAGTGTCTGTATTTGCTTCATACATCTTGCTTAACAGACTGTCGAACCGTACCAAAAGGGATTTCTTGTTTTTGTCGCTTATCGACAAGGCATCTTGTAAGGTCCTCGTGGTTTGTTGCGGTGTCTTGGCCGTTGCTTCTTGTATACAAAGTGTGCTGTCACTTTGTGCAGCGGCATGTGAGACACATATATATAATAATGTAAGCGTTGATACTGTTCGTACAGGATGTGCCATTCTTGTGCTTAGTTATTGGAAAAGATGTGTGCGTTTTGGATGTGTGTCGTGTTATGTATGGTGGTGATCAAGATGACATGGCGCAACCTTTCCCAAAAAAATCAGAATCAAAAAAACTTCCTGCACTCACAAAGATTGCAGGAAGTTGATGTTAAGGTGTAATTAGACTGATTACTTGCTGAGTGCAAGAGCCACGTTAACAGCACAAGCCACAGTACATCCTACCATTGGGTTGTTACCGATACCGAGGAAGCCCATCATCTCAACGTGAGCAGGAACTGATGAAGAACCTGCAAACTGAGCGTCAGAGTGCATACGTCCGAGTGTATCTGTCATACCGTAAGATGCAGGACCTGCTGCCATGTTGTCCGGATGGAGTGTACGTCCTGTACCACCGCCTGAAGCAACTGAGAAATATGGCTTGCCTGCGAGTACGCGCTCCTTCTTGTATGTACCTGCTACCGGATGCTGGAAACGAGTAGGGTTTGTAGAGTTACCTGTAATAGATACGTCTACATTCTCATGCCAGAGGATAGCAACACCTTCGCGTACATCATCAGCTCCGTAGCATTTAACTTTTGCACGAGGACCGTCAGAATAAGGAGTTTCCTTGACGATATTAAGCTCTCCTGTATAATAGTCGAACTTTGTCTGTACGTATGTGAATCCGTTGATACGGCTGATAATCATGGCTGCGTCTTTTCCGAGACCGTTGAGGATACAACGGAGAGGGTTTGTACGAACCTTGTTTGCCATTTCGGCAATCTTGATGGCACCTTCTGCTGCTGCGAAAGACTCGTGGCCGGCAAGGAATGCGAAACACTGAGTCTCTTCGCGAAGAAGACGTGCTGCCAGATTTCCGTGGCCGATACCTACCTTACGGTCGTCTGCTACAGAACCCGGGATACAGAATGCCTGAAGACCGATACCGATAGCTTCTGCTGCATCTGCCGCGTTCTTGCAGCCTTTCTTGATGGCAATGGCAGAACCTACTACGTATGCCCACTTTGCGTTCTCGAAGCAGATCATCTGAGTCTCCTCACAAGTCTTGTAAGGATCGAGACCAGCTTTCTCGCAGATTTCATTAGCTTCTTCGATAGAAGCGATGCCGTTCTCGTTCAGAGCAGCAAGAATCTGCTTGATACGACGGTCCTGTGATTCAAAACTTACTTCTCTTATCATAATTTGCTTCCTCCTTATTATTCTTTGCGTGGGTCAATAGATTTAACAACTCCCTGTTCTGCCTTTGTGCGTCCGTATGTGCCTGTTACGCTCTTGAGAGCCTCATCGGCCGGAACTCCCTTCTTGATGGCATCCATAAACTTGCCCATGTGTACGAACTCATAGCCGCAAACCTGGTCATCCTTGTCGAGGAACATCTTTGTGATATAACCCTCTGTGAGCTGGAGGTAACGAGTACCCTTGACCTTTGTTCCGTAGAGGGTTCCTGTCTGAGAGATAAGGCCCTTTCCGAGGTCTTCGAGTCCGGCGCCGATCATGAGACCGCCTTCAGAGAATGCAGACTGTGTACGTCCGTATACGATCTGGAGGAAAAGCTCGCGCATTGCTGTGTTGATGGCATCACAAACAAGGTCTGTATTGAGAGCCTCAAGAATAGTCTTTCCCGGAAGTATCTCAGAAGCCATAGCTGCAGAGTGTGTCATACCGGAGCAACCGATTGTTTCTACGAGACATTCTTCAATTACACCTTCTTTTACATTGAGTGTGAGCTTGCATGCGCCCTGCTGAGGAGCACACCAGCCAATACCGTGAGTCAAACCTGAAATATCCTTGATTTCTTTTGCCTGCACCCACTTTCCTTCTTCTGGAATTGGAGCCGGTCCGTGGTTAGGGCCTTTGGCAACACAGCACATGTTCTGTACTTCTTTTGAGTAAACCATATACTTTATTGTGTTTAAAGTGAATAAAAAATAAGTTGTTAAATATTCTCACGCAAAGTTATAAAAAGAATTTTGTAATCATGCAAATGAGGCGGCTTTTTTTCGCTCTTAATTGAGCGGCTGCTTTAAATTTTATGGATACTGACGCTTATATTCAGGTTATTTGGGGTGTCGTTCTGTCTGTTTGCATCCGGTGTTATCTGTTGTATGGTTCGTGATGTTCCTTTTCAACTTGTCCGATACAAGTGTCCGTCATGCTCCGTTAAGATGTTGGGGAGGTCTCTGCTGTGGTTGGATTTTGTTCTGGTTGGATTTTTTTTGTGACTTCTTCATGGTGTTGCCGAAAGTTTCTCATCGAAGAGTTCCGCGCTTTCTTTGATGTCTTTTCATGGGGCCTGACGTCCTCATAAACCGGCTTGGTTTTCCCCACCGTCACACCATCTGCTTATCATAAATTTCAGGCCTTTTTTGACCTTCTGAAATGTTAAAATTCAAGGCCTCGCAGAATCGCATAAAATCGGTCAAACCTTACCAAAGTTCCATTTGCGCGATTCTGAGGCTGTTTTCAGACCTTGAAGTTTAAATGTAAAAATAATACAAATTATATTTCGAAAAGATAATTTTATTCACACTTGCGCATGCCTCATCTGAAAAAAGAGTACGCTGGAAATAAATTTCGTTCACCTTGAAAATGGTTTTAAAGTGCCTTGTGAAAATATTTTCAAGGTGAACGAAATTTATTTTCAAGGTGAACGAGTTTGAAAATGTCCGTTTTTCGGGCTGAAATCTGGTATTGTCCCAAATTGATTTCTTAAAAAGTCTAAATCTGATTTTTTCAATGCCACGAAAAACAAAGATGGGTTTTGATGGCGAAAAACAGGAATCTCAGTCAAGTATTTTTATAACTTGTTGATTATCAGTATATCCTATTTCTGTTCCTACCTATACTCTTTGCACCTAAAACCGCATCATCTTGCTAAAATGGTATTTCATTGATTATCAATTGCTTATCTATTAAACTTCAAAAATCAGATAGTCGGAAAAGTGTAAACGAATCTTAATTATGTTAATAAGATTCCGTCCGCAATGGGTAGACTTATCATTAAAAAGAAAGAGAAAATGTCTCTGAGAAATCCAGTTGCTTTTGCTGTTGTCTTCACAGACTCCTCCGTCGCTGCACGCCACCTTCCCTAACTTAGGGGAGGAACTTAGTTACCTTGCTCGTTGAAATACCAACAGTGGTTTAATATGTTGATTACTAACATGATAATATTAACATCTGCTGAGTAATCAGGCTCCTCCCCTAAGTTAGGGGAGGTGGCGCGCAGCGACGGAGGAGTCTGTGAATGCAACTACTTACAACCATAATAATCACACGAAGAGTCTGTGAATGCAACTTTTTAGCGTACTGCCGGCTTCAAACTTGGTAGGAGGTTGCCGGACAATTATATATGAAAAAACCCATGATGCATGAATTGTCCGGATGGTTTTCATGCCCATGGGGTGTCAGAGACAGTTTTTCTATTTAATGCTTCTTTATTCGTATCTGATAGCCTCGATTGGGTCCATTGAGGCTGCTTTCTGTGCCGGGAAATATCCGAATCCGACTCCGATGACCGTACATACGGCGAAAGAGACGAATATGCTCCACATTGGGATTGAGGTCGGCAGATTGAATGCCGCGCAGACGTATGTACCGAGCCAGCCCACGATGATTCCGAGAATACCTCCGGTGATGCTTATCATGATGGACTCGATGAGGAATTGGTTGCTGATGTCTATTCCTCTTGCGCCTACCGACATTCTCAGACCGATTTCTTTGGTGCGTTCCGTTACCGACACAAGCATGATGTTCATGATGCCGATGCCTGCGACAAGAAGCGAGAATGCAGCTGCCACGACGAGGATGATGGTGATGGTGTCCATCGTGGAAGACATGGTTTCCATCATCTCCTGCTGGGAGCGTATGGTGAAGTCGTCATCTGCATCTTCTTTCAGCTTGTGGTTGCTGCGGAGGATGGACGTAAGCTCTTCAATCGCATTGTCGGTCATCTCTTCGGTTATGGCCGAACAGTTGATGGATGAGAAGTAGGTTTGCGCAAGGATACGCTTCATAACTGTCGTGTAGGGAGCTATGATTACATTGTCCTGGTCCATACCCCAGTTGTTGTAGCCTTTCGACTTCAATACTCCTACTATGCGGAAGGGGATGGACTTGAAACGGATGGTCTTGCCGACGGGGTCTGCGCCGTTGGGAAACAGTTCTTCGACGATGGTCTTGCCGACGACGCATACTTTTGCGCTTTTCTTTATGTCTTCTTCCGTAAAGCACTCTCCGTCTTCGACAACCCATTGCTTTATGTCGAGATATTCAAGGCTTTCGCCGTAGATGGAAGTCAGCGTATTGTTTGCGCCGTATATGGCTTGTCCAGAGGAAGACACTTCGGGACTGACGTAGGTGATGAATTTCTTCTCACGTACTATCGTTTCATAGTCTTCCTGCTTCAGGGTCTGCATGGCGGAAGGGTCTTGCCGCACACCGCCGCGCATATCGGCTCCCGGACGTATCATGATTACGTTTGTTCCCATCTGCGATATGTTCTTGCGCACGCTTTCCTTGGAACCTTGTCCGATGGCCATCATGATGATTACCGCAGCCACACCGATGATGATTCCGAGCATCGACAGGAAAGACCTGAACTTGTTGTTGGCTATGGCGCGGAATGCCACTTTGAATAGGTTTATGAAATTCATTTCTGTTGTTTACTGTTGTTTGGTTCTTGAGTTTCTGAATTGTTGTTATTTCCGGTCAGAACTCTTGCCTTTCCGGTTGCTAATCGTCCTGAGGCTTCGGCAGTGCTGCGAGGGCTTCGGCGGCGGACAGGATATTGTGGTTCTCCACGTCTTCTCGTATTTTGCCGTCTCGCAGCATGATGTTGCGGCTGCTGTATTGGGCGATTTCCGGGTTATGTGTGACGAAGATTATGGTTCTGCCTTCTGCGTGAAGTCTTTGGAATAGTACAAGCATCTCAAACGAGGTGCGTGTGTCGAGGTTTCCTGTCGCCTCGTCTGCAAGTATCACCGCCGGGTTGTTGACCAGTGCTCTTGCTATCGCCACACGCTGCATCTGTCCTCCTGACATCTGGTTCGATTTGTGGTCGAGGCGATTGCCGAGACCCACCGCTTCAAGAGCTGCGATAGCGGCTTCACGTCGTTGTTTGGCGTTGAACTTGGCATTGTACATCAGAGGAAGTTCCACATTCTCCACTGCTGTTGTCTTTGCCAGAAGGTTGTAGTTCTGGAATACAAATCCAATTTTCCTGTTTCGTAGTTTGGCGCGCTGCGATTTCGACATTTTCCTTACCGGAGTGCCGTCAAGGAAATACTCACCGCTTGTCGGAGTGTCGAGACAGCCGAGCTGGTTGAGGAGAGTTGATTTTCCTGAACCGGATGTTCCCATTATCGTTACAAATTCACCTTCATATATCTTGAACGATATTCCGCGAAGGGCATGTACTGTTTCCGAACCGACAATGAAGTCGCGTTTCACGTTGTCAAGCTCGATAACGACTTTTCTTTTGTTTTCTTCCATAGAGATTCCGGTGTGAATGTGTTACTTTTTCTTGTTTTTGTTCGGAGGGCCAGGCATGAACGGATTGTTGTTGCTTTGTGCTTCCGATTCTTCTGCAGTACCGGTCATGGAAAAGTCTGTAATCACTCTGTCGCCTTCTTTGAGTCCCGACTTTATTTCGGTGAGTATGCCATTGGTCGTACCCGTTGTCACAGCTATGGCTTTGAAGTTGTTGTCTTCTTTCACCCACACCTTGTTTTTGCTGTCGCAATCAGTGATGATTTCCTCTTTGCCGAGCAGGTTTTCGTTAGGGGTGAATTTCAGAGCTTTTGACGGTATGGCAAGTATGCCTTTCTTTTCGTTTGTGAATATTGTTACATTAGCCGTAAGTCCCGGTTTGAGTTTCAAGTCATTGTTTTGGGCTGAGATTACAACTTCATATGTCACCACGTTACTTTCTGTTGTGGCTTCCTGACGCACTTGGGTTACGTTGCCTTCAAATACGTCGTCGGGATAGGCATCTACGGTGAAGGTTGCTCTCTGTCCTTCGATGACTCCGCCTATATCGGCTTCATCGACATCAGCAATTACGCGCATGTCTGTAAGGTCCTGTGCTATGATGAACAGGGTAGGGGTTGTCATGGATGATGCCACAGTCTGTCCTTCTTCCACTTCTTTGCTGAGCACGACACCTTCAATAGGTGCAGTAATGGTTGCATATCCGAGGTTGGTCTGTGCCTTTGCCACATTCTGCTGTTGTATGGCATATTGTTCTTTTGCCTGAATGTACGACAGATGTGCGCTTTCAAAATCGTCTGCACTTACAAGGCCTTTGTCGAACAGGGTCTGGTAGCGTTTGAAGTTGGAGGTCTGGTAGTCGAGAGCACTCTTGGCATTGGTCAGGTTGCTCTGTGCACTTGCAAGTTCGCTGAGAAGGTTGGTCTTGTCAAGCTCTGCAATGATATCGCCCTTGTGTACGATACTGTTGTAGTCGACATATATTTTGTCGATGATTCCTGATACCTGTGTACCGACTTCCACCTCTGTGACCGGTTCGATGGTGCCTGTTGCCGTGATACTTGTTGAAATGTCCTGCTTTTCCGCTATAGCTGTATTATAGGCAACTTTAGCCTTATTTTCGCATGATGATAGGATTGCCGTGGCAGCTATGAGGGCTGCGACCATGAGAGATTGTTTGAATTTCATTATTCTGTATAGTTTGATTTCTTGTTGTTTTTATATCTTTATATATATGTACAACCGATGGATTGTTGTTTGCGTCAGGTCCTTACAGTTTCAGTCCTTCGCCTTGATAGAAACGCAGCATGGCAAGATTGAGCAGCGCCGTATACTTACTTTGCAGCAACTGCTGCTCAGCCTGCAGCAGATTGTTCTTGCCTGTAGTCAGTTCTACAATGTTTTTAAGACCGAGTCTGAACTGTTCGCTTACGAGGTCATAGCTTTGTTGCATGCTTTCTACATTTGTCTTGGCATACATGTACTGCTGTTGTGAAGTTGTGGCATTGAGCCAGTAGTTCTCTATCGTGCTGTAAAGTTCTTTCTGCGTGTTCTGGAGTTCAAGTTCACTCGATTGCTTGGTCAGTTTTGCTTTCTGCACATTGGTGCGGTTCTGTCTGTTGTCGAAGATTGGTACAGAGACAGTCAGCCCGATGGTGTTGCTCCAGTTGTTCTTTATCTGTCTGCCGAATGTAATGTCCGTACCGCTTGCGTTGTTGCTTCCGATTCCCGCCATGAGGCTCACCGTAGGGTAATATCCGCGTCGCGCAATGTCTATGCTAAGCTCTTTGGCGTCGATGTTGAGCTTGCCGCTCTGTATCTCCGGTCTGCTTACGGATGCTGACGCGTACACGTCGTTCTTTGAAGGAATTGCAGACAAAATGGATTCGTCGCCGACTTCAGGTATGGCCACATCAAAATCGTCTGCGCCTACAATCTCAAGTTGCTGTTTCAGTTGCAGCTTGTAGTTCTCAAGGGTTGAACGTGCGTTTATGAGATTGTATTCATCCTGACTCGTCTGTGCTTCAAGCTGTGCGAGGTCCACTTTGGCAAGGCTTCCCACCTCGACCATCTCTTTTGCACGGTTGCGTTGCATTTGCGATGCCTTCAATATCTCCTCACATACGTCAGCCGCTTCTTTCTGGTAAAGAATCTGCACATACAGCTGTGCTATTTTTTCCTGAATGGAATTGGCGGTTTCCTCTGTCTGCAATTCGGATATTTCGGCCGTATATTCGTTTTGCTTGATGGTCTTGCTGTTTCTTCCCCCGTTCCATACGGTCCAGCTGGCATTCAGACCGTAACTTCCGTTATATGTAGTCAGTGATTTGGAACTTGTCATTGTTCCGTTCGTCAAGTTGATTGTAGACTGGCTGTATGGGCGGTAGGACATATTTTGATTCGTGCTGAACGATAAGCTTGGAAACAGTTGTGCTTTGCTTTGCAGTATATCCGCCTTGTCCTGCTCTGTTGTAATACGATTTTGTTTCAGCTGGATGTTGTTTTTAAGTGCATACTCTATACATTCATCGAGCGTCCACTTCTTTTGCGCTTCCATTCCGCCTGTCACAGACAGCATGGAAAGGGCGACGATTAATTGTTTTTTATTCATTTCTTTAATTTGTATATTCGTTTATCTTTGCCGTTTCAAATCATATAGTTACAATAGAATGAAATTTTTCTGTCAGAAATACAGACTCAGAAAAACGCAGAAGGTTTAATCACAGTTTGCAAATAATTTTAGAAAATCCAGAATATTTTTGTTTTTTATTTCGGTATATATTGTTTTTGTCACGATTTATTCTTTACGGACTCTTCTCGTGATGTGAATGACTTTGAGCAGATGTCTTCACAGACTCAAACAGTCCAAGCCGCGTGAGGAGTTTGTGCGTACCAAACGCTGAGACCGCATTTGCTTGTGTCCATCAGAGAAACATACTTTCTTGCATTATTACAGCCTGTGAAAATCTGATTTCTTCTCACTGCAAAGTTGTTTTCACCGTATTGTTTTTTATAATCGGCAGTGTAGATTATAAAATCGACAGTGCAGATTTTACAATCGGCAGTGCAGTTTTTACAATCAGCACTGCTGATTTGAAAAGAAAATGCACTGTTTTAATCTTTTTATGCCGGAGAAACAAACTTCTCAAGGTGCACTTCAGCACAATGTTCAGCGTTAATATTAGGTAATCAGTTGCTGCAATTATGACAGTTTATGCCTTCCTGAATGATTTTTGCATTAAAAACAGGTACATGCAACCCGGTTGCAGCTATTATCCACTATTTTTGCAGAAACAAAAGAAGTAAATTTATGAAGAAGATAATCGGGATTCTTGGACAGTTTCGGTCGGAAGCACTGAGTATGACAGCACTTCTTGTCGGCATCATATTGGGATATGTAGATGCTGGGTGGTTCGATGGCGGCATCCGGCTGTTGTGGTATGTGGCAGCATTCCTGCCGGTAGGCATACCTGTTGTCCGTGAAGCTCTGGAGAGTTTGTGGCATGGGAAAGTATGCAATGAGTTTATGCTGATGACGCTGGCGGCTGTCGGTGCATTCTATATAGGCGAGTATCCGGAAGCTGTAGCCGTAATGCTGTTCTATGCTGTCGGTGAGAAGTTGCAGGAGATGGCAGCGAGCAGTGCGAGAAACCACATTTCGGCATTGATGGATCTGCGGCCCGACCGGACGAGGGTGGTGCGCGAAGGAAGAGAAGAAGAAGTCAGGAGTGAAGATGTGAGGCTCGGCGATGTCGTTAAAGTCAGGGCCGGAGAACGTCTGTCGCTCGATGGCACTTTGCTCTCCGACGGAGCAGAATTTAATGTGGCAGCGATAACAGGCGAGAGCAAGCCGGTGTTTCTCCACAAAGGAGATGAAGTGATGGCCGGACTTATCCCTACGGTAGACACAGTGCTTGTTGCTGTGGTGCGCAGTTTTGAGCACAGCGCGCTCAGCCGTATACTGAAGCTGGTAGAAGAAGCTGCGGACAGAAAGGCGCCCGCGGAACTCTTCATAAGGAAATTTGCACGCATATATACTCCGGTTGTTGTGGGAATATCTGTACTTGTTGTGCTGGTTCCGTGGTTGTGCTCTTGGATGTCGGGTTCGGCATTCCCGTTCAGCGACTGGCTCTACCGTGCATTGGTGTTTCTTGTGGTGTCGTGTCCTTGTGCCCTTGTCATAAGTATTCCTCTCGGATATTTCGGTGGCATTGGCGCCGCTTCCACCAAAGGTATCCTGTTCAAAGGAGGCTGTCAGTTGGATACCGTCACCAAAGTCGATGCAATAGCTTTCGACAAGACCGGAACGCTTACAACGGGACTGTTTAAGGTGGAAGGCATCATGGAAGACGAGAGCGGAAGATATACCCGGGATGAGATTCTGAGATATGTCGCGTTGGCAGAACTGTCGTCGAACCATCCGATAGCCAAGACTGTTAGAGAATATGCGGAAGCGCATGGCATGACGTTGTCTCCGGAGAGAGCGGAGATGCACAATGTGGCAGGGATGGGTTTGAAAGGACAGATAGACGGGGATGAGGTGCTTGTTGGCAACAGGCGCTTGTTGGAGCGGGAAGGTATAGCGGTTCCGGAGGAGATTACCGGAATAGAAGACTTGACGATACTCTGTGGTGTGAACCATGCGTATGCCGGGTGTATTGTGCTTGAGGATACGGCAAAGGAGGGTGTGGCCGATGCTGTGAAGGAACTCAAGTCGATGGGTATCGAGAATATGTATCTGTTGTCGGGCGACAAACAGAATATTGTCGCTAAACTGGCCCGCCATATAGGCATAGGCCATGCGGCAGGCGATTTGCTTCCGGAGCAGAAGGCTGATTTTATGAGAAGCCTCAAAGAGCACAACAGATATGTGACGGCTTTTGTCGGTGACGGAATAAATGACGCTCCTGTGCTTGCCACCTGTGACGTGGGAATAGCTATGGGAGCGATGGAAAGTGATGTGGCGATAGAGACAGCCGACATTGTGATACAGGATGATAATATTGCCAAAATAGCCGAGGCCGTGAATATCGGCAGGAAGACACGTCGTATTGTGACAGAGAATATAGTTTTTGCCATTGGGGTGAAGGTCGTTGTTATGGTGCTTGGTGCATTAGGGATGACCAACCTGTGGGTGGCTGTGTTTGCAGATGTCGGAGTGTCGCTGCTTGCCATTCTCAATGCTCTGCGCCTGCGCCTTCTTGTGGCGCATAGGGATGTGGCGGGACAAGTGCATCGGCGTGTACATCCAAATGGACACGAGAAAGGCGGACATCATCATTGTGGATGCGGATGCCATTAAAGAAAAGAACAGTAATCTATAGAATATATATATAAATGGATATAGAGAAAAAACTTGAAGAAAGGGGCATACGTCCTACCGCAAACCGTATACTGGTTATGCGTGCTTTGCATGGTTTCGACCGGTCATTCTCGCTTCGTGATATGGAAGACAAGATAGACACACTTGACAAGTCGTCTGTGTTCAGAACCCTCAGATTGTTTGCTGAGCATCATCTGATACATGAAATAGATGACGGAAGCGGTTCGTTGAAGTATGAGCTGTGTACTGTCGAACATACTTCTGAGTATGACGATCTGCATACGCACTTTTTCTGTGAAAAATGTAACAGGACAATATGCTTGCACGATATTCCGGTGCCGCATGTGCCGCTTCCCGAAGGGTTTGTTACAACGAGCATCAATTATGTGATAAAAGGGATATGTGATGAATGCAGTGGAAAATGAGGGGAAAAGCGGTGAAAACCGGTTGCTTTTGGCAGGTGAGTTTACGGATGGTGTGAGGGAAGCCGGAAATGCAATATCCGTAAAAATGGTCATTTAAACTGTAATCCGTTTATCTTGCTTGTGATGGGAATAGGTTAATTTTGCAAACAAAACGGATACCTTGTAGGCAAATGGAGGATACCGATGGTATGGTTGAACTTTCCTGCAAAAGCATTTTGTACAGATGGACACAGTCCCTGTGGGTACAACCGTCCGCGGTAGCATCTTGAAACCTGCCTGTAATCGTTCTACCTTTGCCATAAAATTAGTTTTATGGACAAAAAAGAACATTACAGGCAGGTTTTCTTATCGTTCAAGAATCTGTGCGCCACAGAAGTACAACCGTGTTCATTCAACAAGTATTGCAGAGAGCATGGTGTGGAACATTCATACAGTTTCGGCGCAGGAGATGTTAGACGAAAGAGCAATGAAAAGACGATTAATTTATTCGCTATTGATGGCATTATCAGTAACAACGATTATGGCACAACAGAAAATCATTCAGACAGCCGGACGTGATGCGCTCGGCGAGTTCGCACCGGAGTTTGCACGGCTCAACGATGACGTACTATTCGGTGAAGTATGGAATCGAAATGACCTTTTAAGTCTGCGCGACCGCAGTCTTGTGACCCTCACTTCACTCATCAGTCAGGGCATTACAGATTCGTCGCTCACCTATCATCTGCAAGAGGCAAGGAAGAACGGCATCACTCGCACTGAGATTTCCGAAATCATCACCCATATTGCCTTTTATGCCGGATGGCCTAAATCGTGGGCGGCTTTCCGTTTGGCCAAGGATGTGTGGAACGAAGACACAGCCGTTGCGGATGGTAAGGCTGCTTTTCAACGTGAGATGATATTCCCTGTAGGTGAACCGAACACAGCGTATGCCCGTTATTTTATAGGTAACAGTTATCTGGCTCCCATTTCTTCGGAACAGGTGGCGATAGCCAATGTTACTTTTGAACCGCGTTGCCGCAACAATTGGCATATTCATCATGCCGATAAGGGTGGCGGACAGATGCTGATAGGGGTGGCCGGTCGTGGCTGGTATCAGGAAGAGGGCAAACCTGCAGTGGAGATTGTGCCGGGCACGGTCATCCACATTCCGGCCAATGTGAAGCACTGGCATGGTGCGGCTGCCGATTCATGGTTTGCTCACCTTGCCTTTGAAGTTCCGGGAGAGAATACAAGCAATGAGTGGCTGGAACCGGTAACGGATGAGGAGTATGACAAACTTCAAAACAGACGTTAGACACACAATATATAAAACTGTACCGATATGGCTGAGGGCTGTGGGATGAACACACCGTTTGCCTATGAGTAAGGGAAATATCATTCTGCCGACGCTTTTGTATGCAGGCTGAGGCGGTGGAATGAAATGTAATATCAACGGATATGGAAACATTGCAACTGATACAGGAGTGGGACAAGACATTCCCACAGAGTGACAGGGTGGAACACTCTAAAATAACTTTTCACAACCGCTATGGCATTACCCTTGCGGCAGACCTGTACAAACCGAAGAATGCGGAAGGACGTCTCGCTGCCATCGCTGTGAGCGGACCCTATGGAGCTGTGAAGGAACAGGTGTCGGGCCGTTATGCACAGACACTTGCAGAACGAGGCTTCCTGACCCTTGCCTTCGATCCTTCATACTATGGCGAGAGTGGCGGTACACCTCGTTACCTGACTTCACCTGAAATCAGTACGGAGGATTTTAGTGCTGCCGTAGATTGTCTGTTGGCGCGTCACGACGTGGATACTGAGCGCATCGGGATTTGTGGAATCTGTGGATGGGGAGGATTTGCTCTGAATGCTGCTGCCAATGACACTCGTATCAAGGCTACCGTTGCCTCTACCATGTATGACATGAGTCGGGTGAGCGCTAACGGCTATTTCGATGCAGACAATAATGCGGACGCGCGGTATAAACTCCGTCAGGTTCTCAACGAACAGCGTACAAAGGATTATCTGGCGGACACCTACGAGCGCAATGGAGGTGTGGTGGAGACTGTATCCGATGACATGCCGCTCTTTGTCAAGCAGTATCATGCATATTATAAGAATCCGCAACGTGGTTATCATCATCGCTCGCCTAATTCCAATGGTGGCATCAACAATACGGCGGCATTGTCGTTTGTCAACATGCCGCTGCTCACTTATATCGGAGAAATCCGCAGTGCTGTATTGCTGGTGCATGGCGAAAATGCCCATTCGCGTTATTTCAGTGAAGATGCCTACAAGCGTCTGACCGGCAGCAACAAGGAGTTGTGCATTGTGCCGGGCGCGAACCATTGCGACCTCTACGACAATCTGGACATGATACCGTTTGACAGAATGGAACGATTTTATAGGGCAGCTTTTGAGTAAAGAAAGTAATAATAATGAGGAGAATGATAGGACAGGATTGTAGACCGGTTGTCTGCAATCCTGTCTGTTTGTTTGTCTGTCAAGGGACGGATTTTAACCGAGTCCTTTTTTCGGTTTCACGATATAGAGTATTGTTCCTGTTGACTTGATGGTAAGGTACTGTGCAAAATTATATCAAAACAGTATGATGTCAGATTATCCCCAAATCCTTTGCTATCCGGCAAGCCTCGATGGAGTTCCTTACCTTCAGCTTTTGCAGAATTTCTTGACGGTGGCGGTTGACGGTATTGATGCTGATGGAGAGCATGCCGGCAATGTGCTTGCTCATCATTCCTTGATCGATCAGCCGTAGCACCTGTTTCTCTCTTTCAGACAGGATGCGCGAGTCGTTGCGCTTTTCCAATTCCGTCATCTGCCCTGTGACGGAGTTGACCGCACAGTCTCCAAAGGGCACATCAGCCAACAGAGGGGTGTAAAGACATAAGGCAAAGCGGATGCAGCCTCCGGATGGTGCGGCAATGTAGAACATACGGTGCTGTACGAGAAGGTAGTTGCCCTGCATGTCCTTCATACGCAGTTTCTCCATCAGATAGTAGTCGCCCTGCTTGCTCCGTGGAAGATGCTTGACGAAGTGGAAGAAGCGGAGTTCCAGCAGATACTTCTTGTGAAGGTCGTCAGGATGAATCCGTTTCAGAATATCCTCTTCCCATATCGAACCGATGCGTTGTTCTTCTGTGGTCGGATGCATTCCGAGCACATGGGCGAACTTGCCATAGTAGATGTGGCTGTTGTTGGTGTGCATGTCGCTCAGTACAGCCAATGCATTTTCTGTGCTTGCATAACCTTGGGCCAACAGTCGGCATCTGGCAGACTCCTCCATACATAGCTGTTCTCCTGCAAAATCCTGATTCAAAAGTTCGTAGTTCAGTTGGCTTACTATGTTCATTGCTGTAAAATGGTTATTAATAAATATTGTGCATTTTGTCACGGGGCTTTACCTTTGCAAAAGTAATCAAAAAAATACTTGTTTATGAAAACGGAAAAAGAAAAGATGATGGAAGGTGGGCTATATGATGCCAATAACGACAAGGAACTGATAGCCGAAAGACTGAAGTGCAAGGAACTGTGTCATGAATATAACTTGTTGTCCCCCTCGCATACAGACATGCGCGAGGATATATTGCGCCGTCTGCTGGGACGGACCGGAGAACGCTTCCTCATCGAACAGCCCTTTTATTGTGATTATGGATATAATATCGAAATTGGTGAGAATTTCTATGCCAACGTAAACTGTGTCATTCTGGATGAAGCCAAGGTGTCGTTTGGAGATAATGTGTTCATTGCTCCCAACTGCGGTTTCTACACAGCCGGGCATCCTTTTGATGTGGAGCAACGGAACAGCGGACTGGAATATGCGCGTCCCATTTCTATTGGCAACAATGTATGGATTGGTGCACAAGTCTGCATACTGCCCGGGGTGACGGTGGGCGACAATAGTGTCATTGGTGCAGGCAGCGTGGTGACGAAAGATATTCCGGCCAATGTACTTGCTGTGGGCAATCCGTGTCGTGTCATTCGGAAATTATGATTGAGCTATGGTTGTATTTTCAAGGCGGATAGATTGTTTTCTGTTAGTTTTTAGGTGACGAAGTCGGGTGCAGATATATACCTTGTGTTTATCAGTCCGACTATTATGCAGCAACAAGGCTGGCACCTTCATAAATCAGCTTGGTTATCTTTTCCGTCACACTGTCTATTTGTCATAAAATATGGGCTTTTTCTGACAATCTGAAATGTTAAAATTCAAGGCCCACAGAATCGCATAAAATCGGCCGAATCTTACCGAAGTTCCGTTTGTGCGATTCTGAGGCCATTTTCAGGCCTTGAATCTCAAATGTAAAAATAATACAATTTGCATTCTAAAAAGATACATTTATTCACATTCTCGTGTGCTTCGCCCGAAAAAAGAGCACGCTGAAAATAAATTTCGTTCACCTTGAAAATGTTTTTAAAGTGCCTTGTAAAAAATTTTTCAAGGTGAACGAAATTTATTTTCAAGGTGAACGAGTTTGAAGAGGTCCGTTTTTCGGGCTGAAATCCGGTATTGCCCAAATTAAATTCTTAAAAAATCTAAAATCGGATTTTTCAATGCCGTGAAAAACAAAGATGGATTCCGGTGGCGAAAAACAGGAATATCAGACAAGAAATTTTGTAACCCACTGATTATCAGTATATCCTGTTTTAGTCCTAACCTGTACTTCTTGCACCTGAAACCGCACCGTTTTGCTGAAATAGCATTTTATTGATTATCAATCTTTTATTAATGAACCTTCAAAAATTCGGCAATTTTTTAAATGTGAACGAATCTTAATTATGTTAATAAGATTCCGTCCGCCACGGGTGGATTCATCATCAAAAAGAAAGAAGAAATGCTCCAGAGAAAGACCGCATATTCACCGGCAAAAAACTTGCAAGATCGCCAACTTCCCGGTTTGTCCGGCTGCATGTGGCCGCCTGTTTCATTTATGGAACGAGCCGACGCACTCTGCGTTTACTTTCCGCTTCCGGCAATGGTGTACCGACGGATAAAACCTTTTCTACGGAAAACTTATGAATGAGGAAATAAAAATCCGGAGTTTATTTCAAAATTCCGGATAAATAGCTGCTTTTGTATACGAAGAATTCTTTGAGGGTTACGCAACGCGCAGAGGAATAATGCAGTGGATAGCTGATAAATCGTAACCCATTGCTGTCAAGAGCGATTAACCTACACTCATTTCCGATATATTACCCTCGTCTTGTAACTTCATTCGGCAAAAATAGGTATAATTGCTCTATTGGAAGAAAAAAGGATAAATATTTTTTATTCATAAAACATTCTTCAGTTTTTATCGTTACCTTTGTAAACGATATAATGAGACGAAAATGAAAAAGGTTATAAATGTGTATGTGATGGCGGCAATGGCGGCTGCAGCGATGGTTTCATGTAATAATGTGAAATCAGACGGGATAACATTCAAAAAGGTGGAAATCAGCAATGTGTACAAACTTGATAAGAAACTTGGCGATAAATCTCTTGGATATGAAATAACAGTTGACATGGATTTTTTGCAGACTTCTGATGCGGAGAAAAAGGAAGTATGTGGAAAAATAAACAAGAGTATAATGGACGAGTTTGTTCCCCAGCGCAGTGGTGATGATGAAGAGGCGGCGGTGAGGAAATACATGGAAGAAAAGATAGAGGCATACAGGTCTGATGTGGCCGATGTATATAAGGAAGAGATTCTTGAAAGCAAAAAGCACTTGAATGATTATTCGTATGCTTCGTTTAACCACAACACCCATCTTAAAGGTAGAGCTTCTTATGGTTTTGAAGGCATAATCAATTATTCCATGACAGAGAACAGTTATTCTGGAGGGGCACATCCTGTAAGCTATACGACGATGATGTGTTTCAGTATAGACAATGGCGAACGAATACATCTTGAAGATGTCTTTCGTGATGACTGTGACGAGGAACTGACGGAACTGCTGATAAGAAGACTTATGGAAGTGAAAGGTGCAAGTTCTGTAGAGGAACTCAAAGAGAAAGGTTTTCTTGTGCTTGCAGACATGTTTGTTTCCGATAACTTCTTTTTAGAGGCCGACAGCATCACTTTCTTCTACAATCAGTATGATATAGCTCCATATTCGGAAGGTACCACTTCCTTGTCTTTGAGTTATAAAGACATGAAAGGATTGCTGAGATAATAAAAAGATGAAACAGAAGAAACGGTCATAAAATGGAAATCATAGAGAAGTATTTTACGGGTCTTGACGAAAGACAGACAGAACAGTTTCGCAGTTTGTATGATTTGTATACGGACTGGAATGCGAAAATCAATGTAATATCACGAAAAGACATTGAAAACTTGTATGAACACCACGTTTTGCATTGCATGAGCATTGCCAAAATCATAAGATTCCGTCCCGGCACCAAGATCATGGACCTTGGTACCGGAGGCGGTTTTCCCGGCATTCCCCTTGCCATCCTCTTCCCTGAATGCGAGTTTCATCTTGTGGACAGTGTGGGCAAGAAGGTGCGCGTGGCTACAGAAGTGGCGCAGTCGATAGGCCTGTCGAACGTGAGATTTTCCCATGCAAGGGTGGAGGATATCAAGGAGACCTATGACTTTGTCGTTACGCGTGCGGTCATGCCGCTTATCGACCTTATGAGAGTGGCACGGAAGAACATCATGAAGCAGCCGCACAATTCGCTCTCCAATGGCTTTATTGCACTGAAAGGTGGCGATTTTGAACATGAGATGGCATCTATGCGGAATATATGTACGACATGGAATATAAGCGATTTCTTTGAGGAAGAATATTTCAGAACAAAGAAGATCGTACATGTCATTGTGAAAAACTGACAAAATCTGCGGACAGGCTTTGTGTGTAATAAGGCCGGTGTTGTGTGTCAAAATTAAAAAATGCGATTGTTATGATAACCATAAAGACGTTTACCGTTTCGCCGATAGGGGAAAACACGTATGTCGTGTCCGATGAGACAGGAGAAGCCGTCATCATTGACTGTGGATGCGCTGTTGAAAGCGAATGGAAGGCGATCACGAAGTATATTGACGAGAAGGGAATGAAGCCGGTGCATCTTCTGTGTACCCATTTGCATTTCGACCACGTTATGGGCAACATTTTGGTGTTCAGAGATTATGGGCTTAAACCTGAAGCCAATGACGCAGATCTTCCGCTGTACGACAATATCGACAGACAACTGAAAATGTTCATCGGAGTCGGTTCTTGTGGCGACTTTGCCAATATGCCTCCCATAGGACGTGCGCTGAAGGATGGGGATACCGTCACTTTCGGCAACCATGAATTTAAGATTCTGGCAACTCCCGGACACAGCCCGGGCGGTCTGTGCTTCTATTGCGAGAAAGAAGGTGCATTGTTTACGGGTGATACCGTATTCAGATGCTCTATAGGACGCACAGACCTTGAAAACGGAAACTACAGGCAGTTGCTGGACAGCATAAGAGACAAGATACTGCCTCTCTCTGATGATACGGATATATATCCGGGGCATGGCCCTTCGTCGACCCTTGTCTTTGAAAAGCAGAACAATCTTTATTTCTAAGCTACAGGTAAAAATTGTCCGCGGCATTTTGGAGGTCTATGTCTTTTGCTTGTCGTTCTATGGTCGTATGAAGAGGTCTATGTTTTCTATTAATAATAGAAAGATAGGCATGATGATGTTATTGTGCTTGTTCTGTATAAAAATATATGCCCAGAATAAAGAAAAGTCCGGTCAGGTGACTCTCGCGTTTGCCGGAGACATCATGATGGGCACGGACTATCCGACAGATGATTTTTTGCCTGTGGACGAAGGGCGCAGGCTCTTTGTGGACGCGGCTCCTTTGATAAGGAAGGCAGATTGTGCTTTTGCGAATCTTGAGGGCACTTTGTTTAGCGACAGCGGAACGGTGAAGAAATGCAAAGAGGCAGAATCCTGTTATGCGTTCCGTTCACCGGTGTCCTACGTACAGAATCTCTCACGCACAGGCTTTGATGCCATGTCGATAGCGAACAATCATGTGAACGACTTCGGATTGGAAGGGCGTCTGTCTACGATGAAGGCTCTTGCAGATGCCGGAATAGCCTATGCCGGCCAGTATGGGTATTGTGAAGCGGCACTGCTTCGTCGTAACAATGTGGTCTATGGTTTTTGTGCGTTCGGGCATTCTGTCAATACACCAAATGTGAATGATATGACGAGAGTAAGGACCATTATAGGTAAGTTGCGCCCGAAATGCAACATACTGGTGGTGAGTTTTCATGGAGGAGCCGAAGGTGCAGACTATTCACGTATTCCTGTGGGAGAGGAAATTTATCTTGGTGAACGGAGGGGTGATGTCCTGACATTTGCACATACGTGTATAGATGCCGGGGCAGACGTAGTGTATGGACACGGACCCCATACCCCTCGGGTCATAGAACTGTATAAAGGGCACATCATAGCATATTCCTTGGGTAACTTCTGCACTCCATACCGCTTTTCCATTAAAGGCATACTTGGATGTGCGTCGCTTCTTTTGGTGAATATTGACAGAAAGAACGGCGAATTCATATCCGGAAGCATTTGTTCTTTCAGGCAGTACAAGGGTGTCGGGCCTCGTCTGGACGACAGCAACGAGGCTGCCGGTCATATACGCAGATTGAGTCGGATCGACTTTCCCGATTCAAAGTTGACAATAACGGAGAAGGGGGATATCAAAAGAAGAAATTGATTAATTCTGCCAAAATGCCATTGCTTTTCGGATATATTTAAGTAAATTTGTCACATCAATCATGATTAAACAAGATATGGACAGCAGCAATATCCAGCAGATAAAACAAAGATACGGAATCATAGGCAATGCAGAAGGACTTAACCGGGCGCTGAATATAGCGATACAGGTGGCTTTTACTGATTTGTCGGTACTCATTGTTGGTGAGAGTGGAGTGGGCAAGGAAGTTCTTCCACGTATCATTCACGACAACTCGGTAAGGAAGCATAATAAGTATTTTGCCATCAACTGCGGTTCTATACCGGAAGGAACGATTGATTCCGAATTGTTCGGACATGCCAAAGGTGCTTTTACCGGAGCAGTAGATGAAAGGGAAGGCTATTTTGGTGCAGCGAACAAAGGAACATTGTTTCTTGACGAAGTGGGAGAACTGCCGCTTGCCACTCAGGCGCGTCTGCTGCGTGTGCTGGAAACGGGAGAGTATATACGTGTAGGCGAAAGCGAAGTGAGGAAGACGGATGTCAGGATTGTGGCGGCGACAAACATGAAGATGCAGAAGGCTATCAGTGAGGGACGCTTCCGCGAGGACTTGTACTACCGTTTGAATACTATACCGATATCACTTCCGCCTTTGAGGGAACGAGGCAGAGACATCGAATTGCTGTTCAGGAAATTTGCGTTGGATATTTCAGAAAAATACAGGAATGAACCGGTTCGGCTGACGAACGATGCGAAAGAACTTCTTCTTAATTATAAATGGCCGGGAAACATACGTCAGTTGAAGAACATCACAGAGCAGATAAGTGTAATCAGCGAAGAACGGGAGATAACCAAGGAAATATTATTGCAGTATGGAGTCACTGATGACAGGGCTGCAGAGCAGGGGCTTGTACTCATCGGTCAGGAAACTTCTGACAATGTGCAAAATCATTCATACGAATCGGAACGTGATATGTTGTTCCAACTTCTTTCAAGCATCGGCAAGGAAGTGAAGGAACTGAAGGATATGGTGCACTCGAATGTCAAAAACATGTCTGTTTCTCAGCCTGTCCAGACTTCATCCGCCATCATGTCGAAAGACAACTATTCGGAAGTAGGACAACAGTTCTCCCATGACAGTTTTCATATACATCCGTCTGACGGTCCGGTGGTAGGTTCTGCATACATAAGCACTCCTTCCGGAATATCCGGGATGAAGATACATAACCGCAATGCCGATACTGCTTTCTATGACGAAGCGGAGCAGGTGATAGAAGAGGCCCCGCGTTCTATGAAAGAACTGGAGAAAGTCAGCATCAAGCAGGCTTTGGAGCGAAGTCATGGAAAACGCAAGCGTGCGGCTGTGGAACTTGGAATATCTGAGCGGACACTTTACAGAAAGATAAAGGAATATGGTCTGGATTGATGATTACAGGCTCATTAACTCTGAATCGTTCAATATGGAGAATGTGAATAAATTTATCATAGCAACCTTGATGTTGGCTTTTGTGGCTACGGCGTGTAGCATAAGTTATAAGTTCAATGGATCTTCCATTAATTATGATAAAGTGAAGACCATCAGTATAGAAAAATTTCCGATCCGCTCTGCATATGTATGGAGTCCGATGGAATCGATGTTCTATAATACTCTGTCTGACGCTTATGCCCAAAAGACCAAGTTGCGTGTGTTGAGTCGTAATGGAGACTTGCAGTTATCCGGAGAAATTGTCGAATATTCCCAGACGAACAAGAGTGTAGCTTCTGACGGATTTTCCGCACAGACGCAGTTGAAGATTTCTGTAAATGTCCGTTTTACAAACAATTCAAACCATGCGGAAGATTTTGAGCAGAGATTCAGTGCCACTTCAGAATATGACTCTTCGCGGCAATTGACAGATGTGCAGGAGACTCTTGTGCAGGAGATGATAGATGATATAGTGGATCAAATTTTTAATGCAACTGTTGCAAACTGGTAAAAAGAGACACGAATGATAGAAGTATCGGCACTGATAAATGGCAAGATAAAATTGAATACCGAGACACTTGCCGAGTTGAAAGCGATTGTAGAGCAATATCCTTTTTTTCAGACTGCACGTCTGTTGTACATTGCTAATCTTTTTATTCTGCGTTCCAAAGATTTCGGCGAAGAACTGAGAAAGGGGAGTGTTTTTATAACTGACCGTAATGTTCTTTTCTTAATGATAGAGGGAATCAATTACAATGTTGAGTATGAAGAGAAAGTAATGACTGGCAGGATAGAGACGGAAGGAGATGATAATCGAACAATTTCGCTGATTGACAATTTTCTTTCTTCACAGCAGAATGATGGAACACAGGATGGAAGGGATGACCGTAATGCCCCTTCAATTGCAGATTTAACGACCGACTATACCTCTTTCTTGTTAAAACAGGAAGATGGGGGTACAGATGGGGAAAAACCGAAGCTCAAAGGTGGTGATCTTATAGACTCTTTTATTGAAGAAACTAAGGGAAAACAGAGATTTGAGATTTCGGAATTGGGACAGGAGTTTAAATCTCCTGAAATATCGGATGTGGATGGGGAAATTTATACTGAAAATATGGTAAATATCTACATCAAGCAAGGAAGATATGAACAAGCATTGGAAATATTGCGAAAAATTTGTTTGAGTAATCCGAAAAAAACTGTTAACTTTGCAACGCTGATGAAGTTACTTGAAGTAATCACGGAAAATAGAAAGTAAAAATCATAGATTAAAGTATAGTAAAAACAATCTAAAATGTACACATTAATTATCGTACTTGTAATTCTCGCCTCAATTCTTATGTGCGGGATTGTTCTGATTCAGGAATCTAAAGGTGGCGGTCTTGCATCAGGATTCTCTTCTTCAAATCAGATTATGGGTGTCAGAAAAACAACAGACTTTCTTGAGAAGGCTACTTGGACTCTTGCTGTAGCAATGGTTGTTTTGAGCGTTGTTTCTTCTGCTTTTATAACAAGGGAAACAACAGAAGAAGTACCTGTCAACATCTTAAATTCACGACCTGCAACTGACGCAAACAACATGCAGTCTTTTCCTGCCGCTGGAGGACAAAATGCAACGGAAACTCCTGCAAAATAAGGCTTGCTTGTAATAGGGCTGTTTGTAGGTCTTTCATTTTTGACGAAATAATTGTCCCTTGCGAATGTTTATTTCATACGCAAGGGATTTTAATACATATCCTAATCTGTTTTATGATAAGTTTATCCAAGCATATCGAAATTCTGTTGTTGGAGCATGATTGTGTGATAATACCGCGGTTGGGCGGTTTTATTGCAAACCAAATTGAAGCATGCTATGGTGATAAGGCTGACGCCTGCTTCATGCCACCGTATCGTACCATTGGATTCTATCAGCATCTGCTTGTAAATGATGGCCTTTTGGTGCAGTCCTACATGCAAGTTTATGATGCTTCGTATCCGGACGCGTACAAGTTGATGGAGATGGAGGTTGATGATGTAATTCGACAGCTTGAGCTTGATGGAATGTATCGCTTTGAAGGTATAGGCACCATCCGTAAAGGAATAGAGGGAAATCTGACTTTTGAACCTTGTGAGTCTGTTTTGCCGACTCCAGGCCTGTATGGTTTGTGTGCATTAGAGGTTAAAAGTGCAAAGGAAGTAAGGAAAGAGAAAGAACTACTTAATACAATAAAAAGTACGAATGTGCTTCCTATCCAGTCGGAAAATGGTCTTCCTCTTACGGCAAACAATATGTCGGATGAAGGAGAAGAGGAGAAAGAGAATGTGACAATACGTCTTAATCGGAGGTGGATCGATATTTCGATAGCGGGGGTTGTAGCTGTATTGCTTTTCTTTTTGTTCTCGTATCCCTCACTCCATAATAGCAATCCTACCGACACATGTGTTGCCGGATCGCTTTATGTCAGTGAAAACAATGGTGTGTGCGCTAAGTCTGATTTGACATGTAAATTGAATTCCAAGAATAAGGAAAAAGAGGGTTTGGCAGATGCTGACAAAGTCATGAAAGAGCAAGAGACAGCAAGTGGTAAGGAAACGTTTGCTCTTGATGCAGAAGTGTCGTCTGATGCAGAAACTGTTGATAATAAATCGGTTGTCGGTTGTGTTCCTGAATTTAAAGAAGACAATGACATAAAGAAAGACTTTGTTATAGTTCTTGCAAGTTTTGTAAGCAAAAATAATGCTGTGGCATTTATTGATAATCTTAGATCTGAGGGATTCGGAGAGGCCGAGTATATAAAGACCGGCAAGATTAGTCGTATTGTTTATTCTGGATATTCATCGAAATCGGAAGCTACGGATTCGCTTAAGGTTTTTCGTAAACGGAATGCTGCATTCAAGGATGCTTGGGTGCTTAAGATGTGATTCTTTTGATAGCACTACCCCATAGAAAACGATAAGTATATGAAAAGAGTAAGGTGCCCGAAGTGTGATACATATATTGTTTTTGATGAGACGAAGTATACAGAAGGGCAGTCTTTGGTATTTGTTTGTCAGCAATGCAAGAAAGAATTCAGAATAAGGATTGGTAAATCCAAGCTGACGGAAATACATCAGGAAAAAAAACTTGATGAACAGGCATACCAAAAAGATTATGGCAGTATTGTTGTTGTAGAAAACAAATTTGCTTTCAAACAAGTGATTCCATTGGATTTAGGCGAAAATCATTTTGGACGTTATTTGAAGGGTACTAACATAAATAAGCCAATAGAGACCAGAGATCCAAGTATTGATACATATCATTGTACGATAAATGTATGTCGCAGTAAAAAGGGAAAGCTACAGTATATATTGCGAGATGCTCCGAGTGATACCGGTACATTTTATATGAATGATATTTTACGTGATACGGATCGGATAAATTTGGAGGATGGAGCTATCATAACTATTGGTGCGACGACTCTTATTCTCCGTACAGCCTCTGATACTGAATGATTCTTGCTTAATAATATTTTCTGAGTTTGCAGAATAAACCGCAAACTCAGTGTTTTTGTTGTAATATTATGGTCTTTGAGCATTGTATGCATAGTATAGCTTGGACCGGATTTATGATAAGCAGATGCTGTGACGTGGGGATAACCAAGCTTATTTGTGAGGACATTAGGACTCATGAAAAGACATCAAAGAATAGCGAAACTTTTCGATGAGAACTTTTTTGTGACACGATGACGAAGTCAGGATACAAAAAAACTGCAGGATTACCAACTTTTATGGGACTTTCTTAAACCTAACTCGCGTAAAGATTGGCTATGCGGCAAAACCACAATGCACATTGAACATGGTTCGGATGGATCAATTGTAAGAGTACTATTCATTGACAAATTCTGAGACCTCATAATTGTTTGCTACTGCAAGCCGTGCACAGTTTTGTAGTGTGCGGCGGTTGCTGTTGTTTACTTGATTGCCCGTTCCTGATTTTCCATATATAGACAAGTCGTCACGCAAATTCCGTCCGATGCACGGTGCTATTACAGACTCAAAGAATGTACATCCAAGGAGGTAACGACCCATATAAAGGTCTATATGCTGATTGTCACGAGTAAATTCATTGCTTGTAACGAGGGAACCGGCAGAACGTGCGTTTTGTACTGCAGTACCACATGGAATGATAATATCTATTCCCGAAATAGCTTTCATCTTTTTTGTTGCTTCGCATATATCCTTGTACATGTTCATCTGGCCCTTGTACACCCCTATATTCTTATGCTTTGACGAGTATGCCCAAGTCTGATTAAACGCAAAAGTTGTCCTTGGACTTATTGTCATGATTTTATATGCCTGCAAAAGTTTTGAGAGATAGGGCTCGTATGTCGGATATTCTCCGGATTCCAGCGAATATTGTTGAAATATGACAATGTCATAAGGAAAACGTCTTATCACATCACGTATACTTGTCGCTTTTTCGAGTTTTGTCTCACCATGATAATTATACTGATAAAATTCATATACTTTCTTCCCGTTTTTGAGATATTCATAATGTTCTTTCATAGAGCATCCTCCTTTATTAACACATACACATTCACAGTTGATATTCCCATAGAACTCAGAATGGTGGGCAACGCAGAGCTTGTATCCACAGAAAAAGAGTTGCCTATGAACAGTATGTCAAGCTTCAGAGGTTTGTAAGGGAGTGGGGGATTACAGAAATAGCCGCAGATTGGTTGTGGTGATACATTGTTTGCTGTTTGAGTATTGCTTTGGGCATTTGTTCTTGTAGTGGAAGTACCAAGCAACAGTAATGATGCTATGATAAGTAACTTTTTCATTCGAAAAATTTATTAAGTGATGGAAATTGTAAATCACCATCTTTGTTTATACATTATTGTTTAGACACAATGAAAGGAATGTTCATCACCGGCTTCCTGTAGACGCCTGTACTTTCCATGGCCACATGGGTTACGCCCGGTGCCAATAGCCATTCTTTCAGTTCTGTCAATGATCTCGTTGTCGACCGGAGCGTTCGGGTCTCGGACTCGATGTCCGTTCCGCTGACGGTTGCCACTTCTCCTTCTTGCGGACATCAAGGCCACATCCGTGGGCCACGACCTCCTCGAAGGCAACTTCCTGCTTCGTTCTTGCCATAGAGGGATAAGGTTTTGGTTACTGTGGCAAATATAACCAAAAATCACGAAAGCAAGTCCTTTTCATTCCTTTTGGCGAAAACCGTTCATGTACGTTTCATATCGATATTTCCTAAACAATCCTATTTTTATGCTGTTACATGAACAGCCTTCTTATTTGCTAACAAATATAGTATAAAAATGTTGACTTGTTCAAACATAAATATGAGATTGATTGAAAAAACAGACAAAAAACAGACAGAATTTTCAAAATATACTCAGGATGTGCTGAGCATTTTGCTATTCCATCTGTTTCTTTTTAACATTATTAAGCTGGAAATATTGTAGATCAGTAAAATAATCCGTATTCTTGCGCAGCAAAAAACACGGCGGTTGCCCTGATCCTGATTTTGTCATCGTGTCACCAAAAAAGTTCTCGTTGAATCTACTTGTCATAAATTGCGGACTTTTTTTGACAATACGGAATGTTAAAATCAGGGCCTTGCAGAATCGCGTAAATTCGGCCGAACCTTACCGAAGTTCCGTTTGTGCGATTCTGAGGCTGTTTTCAGGCCTTGAACCTCAAATGTGAAAATAATACAATTCTTACTCCGGAAAAGATACATTTATTCACGTTCTTGCATGTTTATTCTGAAAGAAGAGTACACTAAATCTGAATTTTCAAGGTGAACCAAATTTGTTTGAAAGGCACTTTAAAAACATTTTCAAGGTGAACGAAATTTATTTTCAAGGTGAACGAGTTTGAGAAAGGCCGTTTTTCGGGCTGAAATCCGGTATTGCCCAAATTGATTTCTTAAAAAATCATAACCGGATTTTCAATGCCACGAAAAAACAAAAGTGGATTCCGGCAGCAAAAAACAGGAATCTTAGACAAATGATTTTATAACTTGCTGATTATCAATATGTCCTGTTTTGTCCGTATCTATACCTTTTGCACCTAAATCCGCATTGTTTTACTAAAATAGCATTCTCTTGATTCTCAATTATTTATCAATAAAACATCAAAAATTCGGCAGTTGATATAATGTAAATGAATCTTAAATATGTTAATAAAGTTCCGTCCGCGACAGATGGAGTTAGTGTCAAAAAGAAAGAAGAAACGCTCCTGAGAAAGTCTGCTTTTTTGCGGTTGTATTCACAGAGTCATCCGTAAATCCACCGGCAAAAAACAACTGCAAAACAATCTGAGCCGCACTTACGGCATATTCCTTTTCGGGCAACAAGCTGGAGGCATGGCTGATACATGTTGAAGAATGTAAGGGGCTACGGAACTTTTTTAGTCGGAAAATTAAACCGAACTCGCGTATAATATGTATCTTTGCATTGTTTTTCCGGAATATACAGAAATCCGGACATGGAAAGAAACATAAATAAAACATGGAATTAGCCAGTAAATACACTCCACAGGATGTTGAAGGAAAGTGGTACCAATATTGGACAGACCACAAGCTTTTCAGCTCTAAGCCTGACGGCCGTGAGCCTTATACCATCGTTATTCCGCCACCAAACGTGACGGGAGTTTTGCACATGGGCCACATGCTCAATGAGACGATTCAGGACATACTCGTCAGAAAGGCGAGGATGGACGGAAAGAATGCTTGTTGGGTGCCGGGTACAGATCATGCTTCTATTGCGACTGAGGCAAAGGTGGTGAACAGACTTGCAGAGAAAGGTATAAAGAAGAATGATCTTACACGTGAGGAGTTTCTCAAATATGCATGGGAATGGACTGACGAGCATGGAGGCATTATCCTGAAGCAGTTGCGCCGTCTGGGGGCCAGCTGCGATTGGGACAGAACTGCATTCACGATGGATGAAGTGCGTTCAAAGAGTGTCATCAAGGTGTTTGTTGACCTTTATCGCAAAGGACTTATTTATCGTGGTGTGAGAATGGTCAACTGGGACCCTAAAGCCATGACGGCACTCAGCGATGAGGAGGTTATATATAAGGAGGAACATTCGAAGCTGTATTATCTCAGATATTATGTGGATGGAGACTGTCGTGCCGATAATGTGGCCGAAGGTTGTGTCGTGCACAAGGACGCAGAGGGAAAATGCTATGCCGTGGTTGCCACCACACGTCCTGAAACCATCATGGGAGATACGGCAATGTGTATTAATCCGAAAGATCCGAAGAACCGTTGGCTGTCGGGCAAGAAGGTTATCGTTCCGCTTGTGAACCGTGTGGTTCCTGTGATAGAAGATGATTATGTAGATGTGGAGTTTGGTACGGGATGTCTTAAAGTGACTCCGGCGCATGATGTCAATGACTATATGCTTGGTGACAAGCATAATCTGGAGAGCATTGATATTTTCAATGACAACGGAACTCTTTCTGAGGCTGCCGGAATGTATGTAGGTATGGACCGCTTTGAAGTAAGACGGTTGATAGAGAAGGACCTTGCTGCTGCCGGATTGCTTGAGAAAGTGGAAGACTATACGAATAAGGTGGGATGTTCGGAACGCACCGGTGTACCTATCGAACCGAAACTCTCGATGCAGTGGTTCCTTTCGATGCGCCATTTTGCTGACATGGCTCTTCCGCCGGTAATGAATGATGAAATAAAATTCTATCCTGCAAAATATAAGGTTACATACAAGAACTGGCTTGAGAATATCAAAGACTGGTGCATAAGTCGGCAGTTGTGGTGGGGACACCGTATACCGGCATACTATCTGCCGCAGGGAGGTTTTGTTGTGGCCGAGACTATAGAGGAGGCGCTTCGTCTTGCTAAAGAGAAGACTGGAGACGAAACGCTGGCTGAGGCAGACTTGCGTCAGGAAGAAGATGCGCTTGACACTTGGTTTTCTTCATGGCTATGGCCTATAAGCTTGTTTGATGGAATCAATAATCCGAGAAATGAGGAACTGGATTATTACTATCCGACATGTGACCTTGTGACGGGACCGGACATTATTTTCTTCTGGGTGGCACGTATGATTATGGCCGGATATGAATATCAGGGAAAGATGCCGTTCCGCAATGTGTATTTTACGGGTATTGTGCGTGATAATCTTGGCCGGAAGATGTCGAAACAACTTGGAAATTCTCCGGACCCTCTGTTGCTGATAGATCAGTATGGAGCTGATGGTGTGCGCATGGGAATGTTGCTTGCGGCTCCTGCCGGAAACGATATTCTGTTTGACGAATCTCTGTGTAAGCAGGGATTGGGATTCTGCAATAAGATATGGAATGCTTTCCGTCTTGTGAAAGGATGGGAAGTCGCAGACGCGGAACAGCCTGAAAGTTCACATATCGCAGTAAGATGGTTTGATGCAAAAATAAAGGAAGCTTGCACCGAAATTGAGGACCTTTTCTCAAAATACCGCCTGAGTGAGGCCTTGATGTCGGTGTTCAAGCTCTTTACCGATGAGTTTTCGGGATGGTATCTTGAAATGGTGAAGCCGGCATATATGAAACCGATAGACCGTGCCACTTATTCTGATACATTGCGTTTCTTTGACATCTTGATGAAGGTCATACATCCGTTCATGCCGTTTATCACGGAAGAAATATGGCAGAATATTTACGACAGGAAGGACGGAGAAAGCATTATGGTTGAGAACCTTAAGCTTGCGGCGATGACTGATGAGGAGAGGATGATTGTGGCTGATGTGGAGGTGATGAAGAATATTGTTGCCGGTGTGCGTGCTGTCCGTAACCGGAAAAATATTGCACCAAAGGAACCATTGCTTCTTGAAATGGTAGGAGAAAATCCTTTGGAGCATCTTTCTTCTTTGGTTGTGAAAATGGCTAATTTGTCGGAAATGAAAATTGTAGAGCAAAAGGGTGACGGTTCGTCTGCATTCATGGTCGGTACCACAGAATTTGCAGTGCCTTTGGGTTCGCTGATCGACAAGGATGCGGAACTTAAGAAAATGGAGGGCGAATTGGCACACCTTGAAGGTTTCCTGTTTGGAGTGAAGAAGAAGTTGCAGAATGAGAAATTTGTGGCACACGCACCGGCTCAAGTTGTGGAGCTAGAACGAAAGAAGCAGTGTGATGCGGAAACAAAGATTGCTGCTCTTAAGGAAAGTATAGCAAGGCTTTTGCAATAGCTAATAGTGTGTATACCTCTTATTAAGGACCTGTTGGAGGTTGTTTGTTGTATGGCTTTTTTGTATGGTCAGTGACAACATCTTGTAATTAATATGAAGAGCCATATCAAACTCTGTGTGTGGAGTTAATGATATGGCTCTTTTATATGTTGAGGGGACATTGAAAAATTAGTGGTGTAAATTGAAAATAGAACTTGCTTTTACTTGTTTATAGTTAATTCTAATAAAGTTGCATAGAACAGTATTCTTTTTCTCAATTTATGCGAACAGGCCGAAACGAGTTCTCAAAATGTTATGGATGTAGAGACGGAATGACTTCTTGTAGTGTATCTTTACCTTATCAGTTCAGCGACTTTTTCGCGTAGTTTTTCTCCACGTAAATCTTTGGCCACGATAATACCTTTATTGTTGATAAGCATTGTACAAGGGATGGAGTTGACATCATACAGACGTCCGGCAGCATTGTTCCAGCCTTTTAGATCCGACAATTGAGGCCATGTGATATTGAGTTTGTTGATGGCAGACTTCCAACTTTCGATGTCATTATCAAAAGACACACCTATCACTTCAAGTCCGAGAGGCTTGAATTCATCGTAGATAGCAACGACATTTGGCATTTCCTGACGGCATGGGCCGCACCAACTTGCCCAAAAGTCAACAAGTACTAATTTGTGCCCCTGCATGAGTTGCGACAATGATTTGTCTTCACCTTCCGGAGTTTGCAAGGTGAAGTCTTTGTATGCAGAACCAACAGAAATGCTATTGGTTGATGGTTCTTCGTCTACTGTGGTTTCAGATGGGACCTTTGTATAGGTTTTCTCTACCGGAATGTTCGACTCTCTTGTATTGCTACTGCAGGCTGTAGACAGTGCTGTAATGGCTGAAATTAGAAATACGGATTTTTT
>CAZKOB010000023.1:0-34509 GCA_964554265.1 uncultured Bacteroides sp.
GCAGCCCCTTCATTCTATTCTGAATTCCAATCAGATATAAGTTTTTTGATTATCCGGTGCAAAAATAATATAATTTGCGTTTTCAAAAGATGCATTTATTCACATTTGCATGTGCTTCGCCTGAAAAAAGAGTACGCTGAAAATAAATTCCGTTCACCTTGAAAATTTGTTTAAAAGGCACTTTAAAAATATTTTCAAGGTGAACGGAATTTATTTTCAAGGTGAACGAGTTTGAGAATGTCCGTTTTTCGGGCAGAAATCCGGTGTTGACTAAAATTGATTTCTTAAAAAGTCTAAATCTGATTTTTCAATGCCACAAAAAACAAAGATGGATTTTGGCAGTGAAAAACAGGTGTCTTGGGCAAGAAGTTTTATAACCTACTGATTGTCAGGATATCCTATTTTTGGAACTACCTGTACTTCTTGTACCTGAAACTGTATTGTTTTGCTAAAATAGCATTTTGCTGATTGTCAACCATTTATCAATAAATCATCAAAAAAATCAGCAGTTGAGTAAATGCAAACGAATCTTAATTATGTTAATAAAGTTCCGTCTGCTATGGGTGGAGTTTGTAGCAAAAAGAAAGAAGAAATGTCACTGAGAAAGACTATTGCTTTTGCTGTTGTCCTCACAGACTCCTCCGTCGCAAGCTCCCCCCCCCAATTGCGGAATAGGAGCATTTGGGGGAACTTGCGACGGAGGAGTCTGGGAAACCACCAGCCTACAACCATAAGATTTACAAGATGCGTCTATGAAACCACCTGCAAAATCACAAGCAGAATGAATCTATGGATACATCAGCAAAAAAATAACTGATTTTACATTGCTTGCCCTGACTTCGTGATTGCATACTCTGATGTAATTTAATCAGATTTTTCTATATTATCATACAACGGTATTAACCTGTTTATCAATAATTTCTGATTCATTCATTGGCGACGAATTGTCCTTCCCTTGTCATCCCCTCTGCCGATATGTACATCTGCGTGCAGGTGGAGTTGTTGTAGAACTCCACTGTCGCCTTGCCGTCTTTGTCGGTCCTTATGTCCGGATTCCAGTAGATGGTGCGCCGGAAGTCCTCCACCGGGGGAAGGACGGAGTAGTCCTCCATCTTGAATGTCGTGGGCACATTGAACCCCTGAAAATAGGTACGACGAAGCCCTTTCCGGCTTTCTGTTGTATATTGGGGATGCGTGTATATGTATCCGACGACCGGTTGCATCCGGTAAAGCTCTTCTGACAATATGTATTTAAGGAGTACTTCCGTATTTTCCGTCAGGTATACGGATTCACCTCGTTCAGGTACAGCGACATCTCTACCGCATTCATATAGTTGTTGCAGTAATCAATAATCAGTTTTTTGTTTTGGAAACCGGTTATCGTACAATATGTATTGTTGACAATCCATACGACAGGCCTGTTTTTGTATGATATGCCGTCGCCATACAGAAGCCGCCAGGGGACGGGAGGGGAAATGCTGTAGATAGGATCTAAATCCGTGTATTTCTCAATACCTATCACCTTTCTCTTGAGGTTCCCACATTCTGTGAAGTCCTCAAGTCTTGCCACATCTCCTTCCGGATTACACAGGAGTATGTCGGAGGCCATATCGCTCCCTTCCATGAAATGATTCTTCGACATGAGCCATCCGTACAGCAGCGGCATGTCCGCTCCTTCATCCTCCAGCGAGTCGCAGGCCTCCTCGCAGTTGTAGTATATAGATGCAGACTGGGCACCGAATGATTCGTCGAACCACTTCGTGTTCTTGTCGTTCGTGAAGTACCGCCCTTTTCCCTTTATCTTTACAGTTGGCAATACGTGGCTGCCTGGTAATGGGGAACTGTTCGCACTGCTGTCGTTGGGAGAAGCCGTAGTATATGGCTCCTTCACGGACAAGTTCGGCTCATTCACCTTTGTGAGCGCCAGTTCCTCCGGTGACAGCCTTCTTCTTTCAGGAGAGAATCGTCGGTCTATTGCTGCGGTAGTCCGTCCGCTTCTCCTGCTTGCTTGTAAAGAGCTGCAGATTCCATTCACCGGATATGTCCGGCAGTTCGAACGCGTAGTTCCCGAACCTGTCTGTCGTGGCACTGCCTTTCAGACTTTCCCCCTTGTCATTGTACAGGAATGCCTTCAGCGACACGTTGTCCGCCGTGCCTTTTCCTGATACCTGTCGCAATTGTCCGAAAAGATACAGCTTGTCTTCCACCGGCTGTATCCTCTTGCTGAAACTCCTCTGTCCGGACATAAGCTGCCAGTCATACCGTCTCCACCCTTGAATAAGCATGAGGGTGTCTGCGGCACGTCGGTGCACACCGTCGTCCGACTCAAAGTAATATTCGGGATTGTCTATGTATCCTTTCACATCGGACGAGAGCAGCATCCATGTGCGTATATTGCCGCGTTTGCCGCAGGGCATGGCCGATATGTCCATCGCAGAGAAGGAGATGTAGGCATCGGGAAGGGATGTCAGTGAAAGTCTGACTTTTCCGCAAGGAGCAAGCCTGTCGGTTTCTGTCTCCACGGCCACAAGGTCTGGAGAAGAGGGCGCATGGTTGACAAAGAAAAGCCGCTCTGCGAGAATCTGCCTCCTGCTGTCAAACACTGTAAACTGGCTTACATCCTCGGGAAGAGCCGCACGCGAGAAAGCTCCGTTGCAGGATGTCCGTTGCTGTCATGGTGTCGCATTCAAGGATGTTGCCGCCGTGCATGAGGACATACCCGAGCAGCCGGCCGTGCATGGAGACAGAAGAACGGATGGTGGCTGTTACACTGTCGGATGAAACGGCATCAACTGAAAGTGTGCATCCTTCCGGAGAGAATGCCGGAAGCTTGAAATCCCTCTTCTTTCCGGAGTTGTCGAACAGACGAAGATGTACAGATGCCTGTTGTGGTGTAAAACAGAAGATGCCACGACCGTTCGTCGCCGCCACATCGCATACAGTGCAGCCACAGGAATCCATCAGCATACCATGTGCGTCTGTCCGCTTGCCCTCTGAGTCTGTGACGGTGAATGCCACCCTGCTTTCATGCCCCTCCACGAGAGAGCCTCCTTCTGGATAGAACCTTACGTTCAGTCGGCCGTTGTCTTCTTCCTCCGGCTGTATTTCCTGTCTGCATTTTGAAAAACTCAAAAGCCTCTTCTCCCACGAGCACCACGTTGTAGTATCTCCCCGAGTTCCTCTTCATTGACAAGGTGAGCGGAATGCCGTACCTGCGGCTGTCGTCCACAAGATCGCGGTATATGCCGTATGGGCTGTGCGTGTCCACAGGATCTCCGTGTATCAGCATCGGCACACCTTTAAGCCTGCCGATATGGTGCTCCGGAGCATGCTCTTGCGACCACTGAACAGGAGGGTGTCCCCATGCTCTCCGCCTCCAAAGTCAGAGTGCACGTCCCACCTGAGCAGTTCCATCCGGGAGTCCGCCCCTCCTCCGGATGTAACGATATATGAGGCTTCGGAACCACCGCAAGAGAGCAGCAGGAGAAAGGATTGTAACAGTAGTATAACCATACTGTTATATAGCCCCCTTATTCTTCTCATTATACTTTTTCATTTATTCATTTCTCTCATAATCCTATCTATTGAAAATGTTTGATGAAAATCCATTCTACATATTTCCTTTACAAAAAAAGTAATTCAAATCACAATTTTACGGTTGCACAGAATATCGTTCCTTCATATATTAATAATAAATCATAGACATATCACTTCCATTTCCTCTCAAATGTATGATGAGTACATTCCTCTCAGACTGTATTTTTCTGCCGGAGCATCGGGTATCAATGCTTTGACAGCCTCTGTAATGTCTTGTTCTGTGAAAAGTGATACATCTGTAATAGCATTGACCTTTAGATTCATTGTCTTCCCCTCATCTTTGTGTATGGTCAGTTTTCCCCTGTAATATTCATAATTGCCGGAAAAGATGATTTTGTTCTCCTCATTATAACCCACGACAAGATTGTTTTCAAAATCTAAACTTGCAGCTATATTTTCGTTGATATAACGGTTTACAACAATCATTGCATCATCGTCAAGTTCAGGGATAATCGTGTAAGCACTTCTTCTTCTATAGTTTTTATTCGGCATTACAACTTCAATACTTACAGTAACCTTTCCTTTCCCTTGCTCCTCAATGACAATTCTCGATGTCCCCAAAGTCTCCTTTGTGAGAACGGTTATCTTGTTCCCATTGAGCACCACATCGCAGCTGTTGTCATGCTGTACGACTGCATTAGTGCTGAAAATGAAAGACAAAGTCACTGTGCATGAGTCATTCCGCCACATTGTTGAGGACAAAACTTCTCCGTTGTCCTCGTCCTTGTCGCATGAGCTGAAAAGGAAGGAGACGGTCAATAATAACGATAAGATAAAACAGGTTTTACGCATGGGTATGGTTTTATGTTTATAGATTGAACATGCAAGTGGTTTATGGTTTTGACACCAATAAACTACTTGCAAAGATAATCAATATTTATGTCTTATATTGGAAAACATCTTGATATTTGAAGATTTATATGTTCCGCCAGATTTTGTTTCAAAGTCGATAGATGTATCCTCGTTTACCAGATAATAACCGTTGTTACCGTTAATAACAGACCATCCCATCATTGCATGATAATATACATCATAGTTTTTGACAAGCATTCTGGCAGTATCTCCCTTTTTACATATAACCCATCCATCGATGACCCATACATGCCCATTGTTTGTTGTACTTTTTCCCAATGCCAATACAACACCGACATTATCAAGGGATGTTTTGACTTTTTCTGAACTCCATTGTTGTATTTTGTCACAGCTTACATATTTTGTCATGTAAGCATACATATTACTTTCTGTAGTCTGTACCTGATCAACGTATTTTGTTCCGTCATTTAATGTTTTATAAACAGGTGTTGATTTGGTGCCATCATATATGTCCTTTATAAGATAACCTACCATATCCATCTTTGCCTGTTCTCCACCGTTTAGAAGACTTTTAATTTTACTTGTTTCTGTAAGATAATCCCAATCTATCACAGTATTTGAAACTGTCATGTCCGGTCTGACATTTGTGCAGGCAAAAGCCTGTGCGATAGCGATAACGGCACACCCGGCTGGGTAATTGACATTCCCTAAAAATGGGTGATTATCTATTGGCAATTTACAATTATAAGGGGATTCCTGATCCCATTCAGTCTTGCCAAAGTTTCCCACTCTTGAGATTGCATCTGTTTGCCATGTTGAGTATCCCGGCGAACGAGTGACAGAAACATCTTTACCATCTTCGACTTTTATTTGTTTTTTGTATGGTCTTACATCTTCGACAGATTGTAGATTTCGGTTTACAAATTTGCTGATTTTTCTTAATGTAGGTTCTACAAGTTCTTTTCTTAGAGAATCATTTGTAGCAATATCGCCAACAAGACTATTTTCTGCAAGATACATCATTTCCGTATCCAAAGAGTCTGTGTTATCAATATTCTCAATAAATGCAATCACCACCGGTTTCCTTCTATCAGCAGAGACGACAGCAATACCATTGTTTATCTTTACGTGGTACAAAAGTATACTGTCAGGGGTGACAGAGTCTTTTGTAATGATATAATCTTGCTTTAATAGCTTCATGTCATTATGTCCGGCACGTGTAGTTCCATAGATGTTTTCTATAAAAGAGGTTGCAACTTCTTTAGCCTCTTCCAATGAAAGTTCTTGACACTCATTGTCTTCAAAGACACATGTATATTCTTCATTTGATAAAACAAGTTTTTGTGATGGCTCTTCATCAAAACCTTCCGAAAGTTCTTGTTCTGAACATGACAATAGCATCATGATACAAGGTAAAAGTAAAAATGAGATTCTTTTCATATTCTTTATTGTTTTATTTGTTATAAATCTGCCTATTCCATAAAAGTATTCTTACAACACAATATTTGCAATATACTCTGTACTTTCTGACATAAGAGTAACCGCCACCGTATAGTTTTCTTCACCTCCATATTCATTGAAATCAATATCAACAGAATCTGCCGCATATATATAGTCAACCATCTCACCTTCACTGTAAACTGTAATGTATGCCTCATCATTGGCTACGGGTGCAAGATCTATTGTAAGCACTCCATCGGGAGTGAGGATGCCGTAAATTGTTTCGTCAGGTTCCGTAAGGGAAAATGTCCCGATACCATGTTTGCCTTCAGGCTGTGTTGTTTTTCTGAATGCAATGTTTTTTGAATAAGCAGCAGGAGACGCTGCAAATGAGGTCATGCATGTACACATAATGGCAATACAAATAAACCATGTTTCAATTGTTCTCTTCATAATATTTTTGTTTGTTTTGTTCGGCAAAGTTATGGACTTGCAATATGAAAATCAATAGTGTGTTACAGCTTGGATTTTTAACTTATTGATAATCAATGTTGAAAAATCTATTACAGCCGTATTTGTAACATCTGTAATGTGAATGAACTTGCCGTGAATAGACTTAAAAATATGTTTTGAGGAACAAATCTATCGTTTCGCTCTTACCGCAGTTTTCCAATAATTTTGCCTTTAATCTGCTTTTGGCTGTTCTGTATGTGCCCGGTTCCAAATCTATAATCTCGCAGATTTTTTCATTTTTATACCCCATCAAAAGTAACAGGCATATCACTTCCTCCCGTCTTTTTATTTCAGGCACCACCATCTGTATGTCGTTTATAAACGATTTGTTATTTGTTTTTTTTACAAGCTCCTCATATAGCATGTCATAATAGGTGGCAACATTAGAGTATCCGCTTTTTCGCTCAAGCAGTTTGCATATAACCACACTTGACGACTGATTTAACAAATCAAGTTTTTTTATATACTCCTTTATATCTGACTTCAGAGCCTCATTCTCTTTATCCTTTTTTTAAATTATTCTTTTCATATTTACAGCCTCTTTCTCTATAAATGTTTTTTCCAATTTTACATTTTGCAATGTGTGCTTTAATACCGCTTTTTCTCTTTTGAATATACTTTTACTTCTATAAAGAAAAGAGAAAATGGCTACGACAGACAATACAAGCAGCATTACTATTTCTTTCATGTTTTTTAATGACTGTACATATTTGTCTATAATTTCTTTGCCGACATGCTTTTCTGTCACCTTGACTATATCCTTCTGTTCTGTAAGATTGTTTTCAATGCTGTCATATTTCAAATACAATTTATGGTACTTATAGGCAGAATCCACGATTCCTATACTGTCGTAATAAGAGTACATCGTTTGAGAAATGAGAAGTCTTGCATTGCAGATTCTCACATCCTCCGGCGCGTTGGCCTGTATTTCACATGCTATGCTTTCAGCTTCAGCAATTCTTCCATGCCTATAATAAAGATCTGCCAGATTCGCCATCGTCGCATATTCCCTGTCGCCTTTATATGCCAGTGCCTTTTTGAAATAACTCTCTATTTCCGATATGCTGTCCGGGTAATATTCGTCCATTGAGGCGGCAAGGTTATTATATATATTGGCCAGCTCCACGGAGTCGTTCTTGTCCTGATATGCCAGCGCGCGTCTTATATGGTACAGGCATGAGTCCTGTTCTTCAAGCCGGCAGAAGAGGACTGACACATGGTTCTCTGCCTTCGCAATGATTGCCGAGTCTCCTATTTCTTTTGAATATCCCAGCTCCCTCTTGAAATGCGTGAGGGAGTTCTTGTACAAATCTTCCCTCAAGTATATACATGCCATATAGAACTGCGCCACTCCTTTGAAATACGGATGCGGCAGCTCATGTATGTCCTCCTCCAATTTCAGCAGTATGCCCATTGCCTCAGTGAACAGCTCTTCCTCGTACAGCCTGATTCCGTGAAAAAGCTTTGCCATGCACAATTCGGATTTGGTGGATTCTATCTTCTTTTCTATATAATGGGTGTACGCATATTCTTCCAAATCCTTGTCTATTTCCTTGTATTTCACATAGTGGGCAGCATTGTACAGCAGTGCCTGGCGAGGTGTCCGCTGTTCTGAAACGAGAGCCATGGCGCTGTCAGGATTGTCGAACAGGAGCGCTTCCGCACGATCGAGTTGTGCCGAAGAAGGCTCCCGGCGGCAGCACAGGCAGACAACAAGAGCGACGGCGAGGGCGAACAGCGCCTTCGCTGCGGATAAGGAGATGGTATGCCTTGTGTGTCCGGTACGTATTCTCATTCCATTATTCTCTATGCTGTGAATTTCTTCTGTATTCCAATAGATGTCTGACAACTGTTGGGGCATTTCCACCCGGCCATCTTCATGCCGCCCCATTGTTCCTGCCATGAAGAGCGAGGGTGCCGAAATATGCAGATTACAACTTGGTTTTATAATTTTAGAGGTCGATCTTTGTCACAAAGTTACCTTTTTGCCTTGAATCCGCAAATTCGTGGGACGAAAACCTTACACATGTTTTACACATTTTGTCACATTTTGCTATCCGGACATCGAAACTTTTAAATTACACAGCTTTTAAGTTGTGCCCGGTAGTTTCCCGTCTGCTACAGTCCCATTATGCTTCGTCTTTTAAGTGACGGAGTCAGATGCAGACATATATCTTGTTTGCCGCTCCGAGTGTCACGCCGCAACAAGGCCGGCGTCCTCATCGACCGGCTTGGTAATCCCCACCTTCACACCATCAGTTTGTCATAAATTACGCTCTTTTTCTGACAATCTGAAATGTTAAAATTCAAGGCTCCGAGAATCGCGTAAAATCGGCCGAACCCGACCGAAGTTCCATTTGCACGATTCTAAGGCCATTTTCAGGTCTTGAAATGCGAATGTAAAAATAGTATAAATTGCATTTCCAAAAGATACATTTATTCACATTCGCGCGTGCCTCGTCTGAAAGAAGAGTACACAAAAGGCCAATTTTCAAGGTGAACAAAATTTGTTTAAAAGGCACTTTAAAAATATTTTCAAGGTGAACGAAATTTATTTTCAAGGTGAACGGGTTTGAAAAAGTCCGTTTTTCGGGCCAAAATCCGGTATTGCACAAAATTGATTCTTAAAAAATCAAAATAGGATTTTTCAATGCCACGAAAAACAAAGACGGATTCCGGTGGCGAAAAAAAGGAATCTTGGACAAAAATTTTTATAACCTGCTGATTATCAGAATATCCTATTTTGGTTACTACTTATACCTTTTGCATCAAAAAGCGCACTTTTTGCTAAAATACTATTTTGCTGATTATCAATTGCTTGTCAATAAAACTTCAAAAATTGATAATCAACTGGATATAAACGAATCTTAATTATGTTAATAAAATTCCGTTCACGATGGGTGGGCTTAATGTCAAAAAGAAAGAAAAAATGTCACTAAAAAAGCAATTGGTTTTATATTATCGTCGAAGGGTACGATTGTTCTGTTCTGAAGCGAGTTTCGCGTGTCATCTAAAAACCGCAAATAGTAGATTGGAATCTATTGGTATTTAATCATCCTATAAGCCTCGGCATATTTTTCAACGAAGTCAGTTGAATGATTGTGATGTGACTGTGATATAATGCCCTGTTTTTGTGCTTTTTTCTTTGCAGATTGAAAGAAAAACTGTATTTTTGCAACGAAAAGGAAAATCAACAATGAATTGTAAGGTTACATATCATCATCATCGGCTCAACGAAGGATATCGGTGGGCAAATTGATGTATGTGCGTATATAAAGATAATAAAGAGGGCTTGCCGGTTTGGATCTGGGAAGTCCTCTTTTCTCGTTTAGTGAATTTGTAAATCAAAAATGAATATATCATGTTGAGAATTGCAGTACAGTCGAAAGGGCGTCTGAATGAAGATACGATGACGCTTCTGCAAGAGGCCGGAATAAAAGTGAACAGTTCAAAGAGAACCTTGCTCGTGCAGTCAGTGAACTTTCCTGTGGAGGTGCTTTTCCTCCGTGACGATGACATACCCCAGACGGTTGCAGACGGAGTGGCGGATTTGGGAATTGTAGGCGAGAACGAGTTTGTGGAGCGCAGTGAAGATGCGGAGATTGTCAAAAGGCTCGGATTCAGCAAGTGCCGTCTTTCATTGGCAATTTCCAAATCAGTAGACTATCCGGGAGTGGAATGGTTCAGAGGCAAGAAAATTGCGACTTCATATCCTAACATCCTGCGTAAGTTCATGCGGGAGCAGGGGGTGGACATGGATATACATGTCATTACCGGCTCTGTAGAGATTGCGCCGGGGATAGGGCTTGCGGACGGTATATTTGATATTGTCAGTTCCGGTTCGACTCTTGTCAGCAACAATCTCAAGGAAGTGGAGATTGTGATGCGAAGCGAGGCGCTGCTCATTGGAAACAAACATCTGTCGGCGGACAAGAAGGAAATACTTTCAGAACTTCTGTTCCGCATAGAGGCTGTGAGAGTGGCTGAAGATAAGAAATATGTGCTGATGAATGCGCCTTCGGACAAGATAGACGATATTATTAAAGTGTTGCCGGGGATAAAGAGCCCTACCATAATGCCGCTTGCTACGGCAGGGTGGAGCAGCATACATACGGTGCTCGATGAGAAATGTTTTTGGGAGATAATAGGACAGCTGAAGACGCTCGGTGCCGAAGGTATACTTGTGCTGCCTATAGAAAAAATGATATTGTAATCGTTCTTGCTTTTCAAGAACGAGGTAAAGAAAGGTGCTTATGCAAATTGTAAGATATCCGAAGGATGCGGAATTGAAAGAGATTCTGGAACGTCCGCATAAAGACATGGAAGAACTGCGTGCAACGGTGTGCGAAGTTCTGGCCCGCGTGAAGAAAGAAGGCGACAAGGCTGTGAGGGAATATGAGCAGATGTTTGATAAAGTAGGGCTTGATACTCTTGCCGTGACAAAGGAGGAGATGGACGAAGCCGAGAAATTGGTGTCTCCGGAACTCCGCGCTGCGCTTGAACTTGCACATTCCAATATCGCGAAGTTTCATTCAGCACAGAAGTTTGAAGGCCGGAAGGTGGAGACTTGTCCGGGAGTGGTTTGCTGGCAAAAGGCCGTAGCGATAGAAAAAGTGGGGCTTTATATCCCGGGAGGGACAGCGCCATTGTTTTCCACAGTACTGATGCTTGCTACTCCGGCGCGCATAGCCGGTTGCAGTGAAATCGTTTTGTGCACTCCTCCGGGAAAAGACGGAAAGGTGAATCCGGCAATTCTTGTTGCCGCTCGTATAGCAGGGGTGGACATGATTTTCAAAGCCGGCGGAGTGCAGGCAATCGGAGCAATGGCCTATGGAACGGAGAGCATACCTGAAGTGAACAAGATTTTCGGTCCCGGCAATCAGTATGTTATGGCGGCAAAGCAGCAGGTGTCGCTCCATGATGTGGCGATAGACATGCCGGCAGGTCCTTCAGAAGTGGTTGTAGTGGCGGATGACACGGCGAATCCTGTATTCGTGGCCGCAGATTTGTTGTCGCAGGCAGAACATGGCTCCGACAGTCAGGTCTTGCTCGTTTCCACAAGTGAAGCCATGATTGCAAAAGTGGCGGAAGAAGTTGAACGTCAGCTTCAGGCGTTGCCGCGTAAAGACTTTGCCGAAGTGTCGCTGACAAAGAGCAGAATCCTGCTTGTTGAAGACAGGGAAGAGGCCATGCGTGTGGTGAACGAGTATGCTCCGGAACATCTTATACTTGCAGTCGATGATTATATGGGATTTGCAGAAGGTGTGGCCAATGCCGGTTCCGTATTTCTTGGCAACTATTCTTGTGAGAGTGCGGGGGACTATGCCTCTGGTACGAACCATACTTTGCCTACAAGTGGATATGCAAAGGCATATAGCGGTGTGAGTCTTGACAGCTTCATACGCAAGATAACATTTCAAGAACTGACATCCGAAGGCATACGCAGTATCGGCCGGGCTGTAGAGATTATGGCAGAGAACGAGCATCTGGATGCCCATAGGAATGCGATGGCTGTAAGGCTGGGAACAGTGGATTGTGTCACTGATAAATGATGGATAAAGATGAAAGAGCTAAACAAACTTGTCCGTAAAAATATATGGGAACTGAAACCGTACAGTTCTGCTCGTGATGAATATAAAGGGGTCAAGGCCGACGTCTTCCTTGATGCTAACGAGAATCCTTATAACAAGCCGGTCAACCGTTATCCGGACCCGCTTCAGGAAGAGTTGAAGGCTGTGATAGCTCCTTTGAAAGGAGTTTCTGCCGATCGGATTTTTCTTGGCAATGGGTCGGACGAGGCTATAGACCTTGTTTACCGCATTTTTTGTCGTCCGGGAGTGGACAATGTAGTGGCAATCGACCCTACATACGGAATGTATGAAGTTTGTGCCGATGTCAACGATGTGGAATACCGCAAGGTGCAGTTGGATTCAGACTTCCAGTTTAGTGCGGATAAACTTCTGGCTGCATGTGATGAGAACACGAAACTCATCTTCTTGTGTTCTCCCAATAATCCGTCGGGCAACAGTCTGCGGCGTGAAGAGATAGAGAAGACGTTGCGCAGTTTTCAGGGGATAGTGGTTGTGGATGAGGCTTATTCCGATTTCTCAAGAAAACGTCCGTTCCGGCTTGAACTTGATGAGTATCCTAACATGATAGTTTTGAATACCTTTTCTAAGGCATGGGGCTGTGCTGCCATACGTCTTGGAATGGCATTTGCATCACCGGAAATAATATCTTTGTTTAATAAGGTGAAATATCCTTACAATGTGAATAAACTGACTCAGGATAAAGCTTTGGAAACTTTGTCAGATTTGACGAAAATACGTCAGCGCATCAATATGATAGTAGATGCCAGACAATCGCTTATGGAGGCATTTGCCCTATTGCCGGTGTGCGTGAAGGTGTATCCAACCGATTCAAACTTCTTTCTCGCGAAAGTGACCGATGCAGACGGTATATATGATTATTTGGTTCGTAATGGAATCATTGTGCGCAACAGGAATCGCGTGGCGCTTTGTGCAGGTTGTCTGCGTATCACTGTGGGTACATCCGAAGAAAACACGAAGTTATTGAGTGCAATGCGTAAATATAAATGACGGATTATGAAACAGGCTTTGTTTATTGACCGTGATGGGACAATTCTTGTCGAGCCGGAAGACGAACAGATTGATTCCTTTGAGAAATTCCGGTTTGTTCCGGGGGTGATACGTAATTTGAATTTCATCCGTACAAAACTTGATTTTGAGTTGGTGATGGTGAGTAATCAGGATGGTCTCGGTACTTCCGCATATCCGGAAGAGGATTTCTTTCCTACACACAACCTTATGCTTGATGTGCTGGAAGGAGAGGGTGTGAAATTTGACAAGATTCTTATCGACCGCTCTTTTCCGGAGGATAATCTGCCTACGCGTAAGCCGGGTACGGCCATGTTGACGGAATATATGGATGGAAGTTATGATTTGAATAACTGTTATGTGATAGGTGACAGAGTGACGGATGCGCAGCTTGCAAAGAATCTGGGCTGCAAGGCTTTGATTCTTGCCGAAGAACTTCCGGAAGCGTTGTCTGCTGATCCTGATATAACATTGGTGGAGTCATGGGACAAAATTGCCGGGATTCTGTTTGCCGGAGAACGTATCGTGAGCGTAAGGAGAACAACAAAAGAAACGGATATCGACATTTGTGTAAATCTTGACGGTACTGGAAAGAGTGAGATTTCTACAGGTATAGGTTTCTTTGACCACATGCTTGAACAGATAGCCAAGCATGGAAGTATGGATGTGAAGATACATGTAAAGGGAGACCTTGAAGTGGACGAGCACCACACAATTGAAGATACGGGAATTGTTTTTGGGGAGTGTATCAGCAAAGCGCTTGGCAGTAAACGTGGGATAGAGCGCTATGGTTATTGTCTGCCTATGGATGATTCTTTTTGTCAGGTTGCACTTGATTTTGGTGGGCGTGCATGGCTTGTATGGGATGCTGATTTCCAACGTGAAAAGGTGGGAGATATGCCTACGGAGATGTTCTTTCATTTCTTCAAGAGCTTTAGTGATGCGGCGAAGATGAACCTTAATATAAAGGCGGAGGGAACGAATGAGCATCATAAGATTGAAGGCATATTCAAGGCTTTGGCGCGTGCATTGCGTATGGCTGTGAGGCGAGACATATATAAGTTTCAGTTGCCCTCAAGCAAAGGTGTTCTTTGAATAGGTTTTTCGGATTGACCATAAAAAGTTTCATTATGAAGAATGTAGCATTTCAACTTTTTTGATTGAATTTACATTTGGATTGGCTTGTCCGGTCTAAGAATTTTGGTTAAAATATCACTTTGCCGAATACCGATACGAGAGCCTGCGAGCAATTTTGGCAGGTTCTCACTGCTCTCTCCCTAAAAAAAGACGTCCTGCACAGTATTGATGGCAGGACGTCCGTTATGTAAAAGAGAAAATGAACAAATAAATTCTACATTACCCATGTTCTAAGAACACTTCAACACCTGTCCTTTGTGGATAATAGTCTTCGGATTGATGTTGTTGAGTTTGCACAACTTGTCCACCGTTATGCCATGGCGACGAGCTATCGTATAGAGATTGTCGCCATTCTTCACTCTATATGTTACCTTTCTGTTTGAAGAAGCCCTTCTTGCATTGCTGTTGTTTGCCTTGACCTCAGCACTCTTGTTGTCCCCAACCAGGTTTTCCTCATTTGCATCGTTTCCGCTCTCTACCGCCACTTCATTCTTCTCATCCTCTGCGGCTCTCATGCTTATGCTTGTTCTTGCCACTGCACTGTTGCCTTTCACTGTCGTCCCTGTTCTTACAGAATAGAAGTCGCCTGTAACATCTTGATTCTCAAAATCAAACATCTTTGCAGGATCAATAGGCTTTCCCAAAAGGCGAGTTTCAAAATGCAGATGTGAACCAAAAGAACGTCCGGTATTTCCGCCAAGTCCGATAGGCTCTCCAGCCTTAACAATCTGGTTTTCCTTCACAAGCTGTTTGCTCATGTGCCCATAAAGTGTTTCCAAACCGTTCGGATGCCTTATCACGACATAATAGCCATATCCTCCACGGTTATACTTCACAATCCTCACTTTTCCGTCGAAGGCGGCATAAATCGTATCACCGATATACACCTTTATATCAAGGCCTTCGTGCATTCTTTTCCATCGGAATCCGAATTTCGATGTCACCTTACGACTCGGTGTCGGCATGCAGAAGCCTCGCAAGTCTATCTTATAATCCGCCGCAACGTGTCCTTCAACCTTCGAAATTCCGCTGTTAGTCCAGTCTGAATAAATGTCAGCAGCGGGATTTTGAAGGTCCACCGGAGCAATAGTGTTGGTCAGGATTACATTCTTGACCTCTTTCAGCTTCTTATCGGATGGAGCCTGTCTGGCGATGAGGTCCTGCGCTGTCGCGCTCACCGACACCATCGAAAGCAGTGCTACACCGAGTGTTTTTGTCAGTACTTTTAAAATCATTGGTTTTATTATTCTGTTTTTTTGTTTTGGGCTTTGTTTTATTTTAATTTAGTTAGGGTTAAAAATTCTGCACACAACAAATCGCTTCCATGCCCAAGTCTGCATTACACATACACAACCTCTCCCTATGCCGCATGTATATGCATTCAACATACAGAAAGAGGCATGAAAATAATCCTGCTAAGATTTCTGAAGGAAGTTCCCCGTCTACTCAGTCTCAATATTCATCATTTGCATACAAGAACTGGAACGCAGCCTGCTTGTAGTCAAAAATTTCCTCCGGCTTGAAAAACCTGTTAAGTTCTATAACAGCATTCTCCGGTGAGTCCGACGTATGAATGATATTTTCCTGAAAGCTCATTCCGAAATCACCGCGTATAGTTCCCGGAGCGGCTTTTCTTCCGTTTGTACTTCCTGTCATACTTCTGACTGTCTCCACAGCATCAACACCTTCATAGCAACAGCAAATGACAGGAGCCGCCATCATCGAGTCTTTTATACGTTGAAAAAACGGTTTGCTTGCCAGATGAGCATAATGCTCGTTGAGCAGCTCATTTGTAAGTTGCATCATTTTCATGCCTGCAAGTCGCAAGCCTTTACGTTCAAACCGTGCTGTCACCTCGCCGACTATTGCGCGCTGAACTGCACATGGCTTAAGTATAACAAGTGTTTTTTCCATCATTTTCTCTTAAATAATAGCATTTTGCTGTGTTTTCTTATCACTTTTGCAAAGTTAATGATTTTATTTCGTTGAGACAACGGATTATGTCTACTTTTAGGATTTATTCACACCCAGCAAAATATGCATGCCTACAGCCCCGAAGATATGCCACTTCTCCCAAACGCACTGCCGCTTTTGCACCATACAGAAGAGCATGACTTCCACAAACCGCAATGCCCCGGCCTTCAATATCGCAGCAGAAAACATAAATCGGCTGACATCCTCCGACATCGGATTCAATCGGAAAGCAATCTTCCCTTGTCATTCCATTCGCCATACATCACATTCCTGCGTGTATACTCCACAAATTTCCTGAGTCGGCTTTCAAACAGTTCTGTCCCCTTCTTTATCTGGATATTCCCTATCCTTACACGTCGATACAGAGGAGGAAAAGCCTGAAAATTCCGCCAAACGTCATCATCTTCTTTCAGTGCCGCCATAACTTCGTCCTCTATTAAAAACTGCGATATATCCATGTCGGGAAGCACCTTACGTCCCTCTTCTGTCATAAGCCCCAGACGTTCCAGCCGCCGGCAACGCTCCTTGTTCAGTTCGGTCCACCGACTGCCTTTTCTCCGGGGCGACAGTCTCTGCAAGGGTATATTTCCCTCTTTTCGGCAAGTGGAATCTATCCAACCAAAACACAAAGCTTCCTCCACTACATCTATATAAGATAATGTACCTTGAGCCGCTTCGGACGCACGGGAACATACGACCCAGCATTCTTTTTCTGTTTTGCAGTTGCTCTGCAGCCACATTCTCAACTCTTTCCTGTCTTTAAAATGAAATATACGGTCCGGCATCATTTTTTTTTATCGCAAATATATAACAAATGGGCCAAATCACAAATACTTGTTACCCATCAAAAAACATGCTTTCTCACATCTCATGACAAACCTTGTCTGCCGAGCCTGTATTGTTGTTATTCCGCACCTGAAATCCATTATTTTTTGATTTGAACGGTGTTTGAAATTTCGCGCAAGTCTGTTTGTGTATCCTGACTTCGTCATCGTGTCACAAAAAATTCTCATAGAAGAATTTTGCTATCCCTTGATGTCTTTTCAAGAGTCCTAATGTCCTCATTAATAAGCTTGGCTATCCCACCGTTCTACTATCTATTTGCCATAAATTACGCGTTTTCTTTGACAATCCGAAATGTTAAAATCAAGCCTTCGCAGAATCGCGTAAAATCGACCGAACCTTGCCGAAGTTCCATCTGCGCGATTCTAAGGCCATTTTCAGGCCTTGAATCTTAAATGCAAAAATAATACAATTTGTATTCTGAAAAGATACATTTATTCACACTTGCGCGTGTTTTGTCCGAAAAAAGAGTACGCTGGAAATAAATTTCGTTCACCTTGAAAAATTTTTTACAAGGCACTTTAAAAAGATTTTCAAGGTGAACGAAATTTATTTTCAAGGTGAACGAGTTTGAGAAGGTACATTTTTCGGGCTGAAATTGGATATTGACGAAAGTGATTTGTTAAAAAATATTGAAATCGGATTTTCAATGCCACGAAAAACAAAGACGGATTTTGACGGCGAAAAACAAGTGTCTTAGACAAAAAATTTTATAACTTGCTGATTATCAGTATATCCTATTTTAGTCTTCGCTTATACTTCTTGCACCTAAAACTGCATCGTTTTACTAAAATAATATTTTCTTGATTATCAATGAATTATCTATAAAACCTCAAAATTTCAGCTATCAATAGAGCGTGAATGAATCTTAATTAAGTTAATAAGAGTCCGTCCGTGATGGGTGGATTTAGTGTCAAAAAGAAAGAAGAAATGTTTTTGAGAAAGACAGCATGTTCATCAGTAAAAATCAACTGCAAAACACAATTAAAACACCACCTTCAAATCATCAAAATCACAAGCTGACTCTGTGAATACACCAGCTTAAAATCACAAGAGAAGTCTATGAATCCACATCAAAAAAACTTGCAAGATTACCAATTTTACAGGACTTTCTTAAACCAAACTCACGTATATGCTTCCGTACAAAACGCTACATTTTGGAGTGGCTGCACCGAGAATATAATCAAGAAAGCGAAAACTCGTCAGTTGAATCGCAACTACAAACACCTTCCGAAATGTTTTTGGAAAAAAGAAAAAGGTATCATACTACAAAAGAAACAACATGGTCAGACGGACAGCACCAATCGTTCTGAGGCAAAATCGACGGCAGAAAGGCGGTGAGTGACAAAAATAACGGTTGTATCCTTGAAAGAATCTTTTATACGACAGAGAAGTTCGCGCTCCGTTTCGACATCCAAAGCGGAAGTAGCCTCATCAAGCAGAAGGACCTTGCATGGACGGATAAGCGCACGAGCGATGGCGATACGTTGTGCCTGCCCCTCCGACAGTCCGCCCCCTTGTTCTCCACACCGCGTATCAAGCCCATCGGGCAGATCGTATACAAAATCCGCCATCGACATTTGTAAAGCCTTGCGAATATCCTCCTTTGTAGCCACAGGATTGCCCAAAAGCAGGTTTTCACGTATCGTTCCGCTGAACAATGTATTCCCCTGCGGAACGTAAGAGAAATTACATCTTGTCGAAGGGGAAACAGGCACCCTCACTTCATCATGCCCGTCATGGGATTCAGAATACAGTCCGACCTCACCTTCCGACTGTTCCACCAGCGCAAGCATCAGGCGAATCAGCGTTGTTTTACCGACCCCCGTCTCTCCAAGAACAGCCGTAAATGAAGCAGGAGGAAAATCGTGCGTGAAATGACGAAGTATGAGCCGGCCGGTCTGTGTATATCGGTATGAAACATCTTTGAAACGCACCCCTGTGCGTCCTGTCATCCTTTGGGGACAGCCAACGGGTTCCGACTGCAATTCTTCAAGTTCCATCAAGCGCTCGGAGGCGGTCAGACTGTTGACCATAGAGGGAAGAAGACGCGCCATATCGAGCAGCGGACGCTGTATACGGCCTATGAGTTGAGTGAATGCCATGAGCACCCCTACAGTGATGACATTGTTCTGCAACTGGAACAGCCCCCAGACAAGGGCGACAAAATATCCGCCGGAAAAACCGAGACTGACAAACACACGGGAGAAGATGGCAAAGTGCGCCCTCGTCTCCACCTGCCTGCACAGCAACCTCTGGAGTTTCTCAAGACGGGCAATCATGAACGAACTTTTTTCCAGCACCTTCACAATCATCTTATGTTGTATGCTTTCCTGAACAACGGACTGCAACGCACTGTTGCTGTTCTTGATTTTGCGGACAATGCGTCGCATCTTTCTAAAATACAAACGACCGAGAAATACAAACAGCGGAGACACCACCACGAGAATAAGCGCCGGTGTGGCATCCAACGAATACAAATACACAAACGAAGCCATGAATTGCACCGCCACCACAACAACCGACGGAAGGGTTTCGGTCATCAGCCCCACAATGTCATTCACATCGCCAAACAGACGGTTAAGAACATCTCCACTGTGAAAGCGTTCCACACCACTCCATCTGCCGTTCAGCAGACGGACAAAGAACTTTTTCTGCATATTGTTCTGTGCACGCACCCCGAGAGAAGCATGCACCCAAGAAGTTACAATACCAAGAAACTGTTCAAAAACCAAGACGGTGGCAAAAACAGCGGCTGTCGCCATGAGCGAACCGGAACGGGCACCTGTAGCAATGTCGGTAAGCCGCCTCAACATCTCCACCCCAAGAAGTCCCACACCGACCTGCATAAGTCCGGCCACCACATTGACAGAAGCTTGTACACGGCACTCCTTGTGATGCAGCCACAGCCATACCGCTATCTGTCTTACAGAATATTTCGTCTTGTTTAACTTCATTTGAAAAGGCAACTTAAACCTTGAAGATAAAAAACAAATGCATCGGAAACATCCCGGCCGTCAAATGTCTGCCTTCCTATTGTCAGCCCCCCACATCATCTTTCTGCGCAAAGTGGAGAAGAAATTATCTTCGGGACGAGCCACCACCTTAACGACATAAGGCGCTTTCCTTATACGAAGATGTATTTTTTCCGGATAGCTCTTACTTCTGCCATCCATCGACACAAGGAAATTATGGCTGCGACTCTCCACACAAAGTTCTATGTCCGACGTGTCGCACAGCACCATAGGCCGCATATTGAGACTATGAGGAGCAACAGGGGTAAGGGATATCGTCTCGCTTTGAGGCACGATAATCGGTCCGCCGACACTGAGCGAATAGGCTGTAGACCCTGTAGGAGTGCCCACAATCAGTCCGTCAGCCTGATATGTCGTAAGATATTCCCCATCAATATAAGTATGTATGCTTATCATCGAAGCAATGTCATGCTTCAGTATGGCCACTTCGTTCAAGGCAAAAGGGTAGCCTCCAAGTTCAAGCTCATCGCACGACAATTGAAGTACACTACGATCTTCTACGGTGTATCTGCCGGTACAGATGCAATCGATGACCTCTTCCACACAATCGGGCGAGAAAGAGGCAAGGAAGCCAAGCCGTCCGGTGTTAATGCCCAGTATAGGAATCTGCTTGTTCCCGACCTTGCTGGCAGCACTGAGGAATGTACCGTCTCCACCGATGCACACAATGACGTCCGCATCAAAGTCATTGCCGGAAAACAATTCACACTCGGAGGGTATATCCACACAAAGACTGTCACGAAGGAAATTATAAAAGGTATCGGGTATAACAAACTTTGCATTATATGTCGAAGCCTTATCAAAGAGTCTCTGTACCACATCCGCCTTCTGCTCCTGATATATGCTTCCGACAAGAGCTATTTTCTGCTGTTTATGCAACATCCGTTTTTGTTATTTTATACAAATTATTACTATGATTTCTCACTCATAAGAAAAAATGCGTATTTTTGCAATAGTCAAAAGCATGGCATTGACATGCAGTGGCGCAAATATACAGATTTTTTAGATTTGCAAATATATTCAAAAACGAATTAATAAAACTTGTTTCTACAATAAATGACAAAGTTAAGCGTAAACATCAACAAGGTTGCCACAATCCGCAACGCACGCGGCGGCAACAACCCCAATGTCCTTCAGGTAGCTCTCGACTGCGAAAAATTCGGAGCGGACGGCATCACCGTACATCCGCGTCCGGACGAGCGCCACATACGTTATCAGGATGTGATAGACCTGAAACCTGTCCTATCGACTGAATTTAATATAGAAGGCTATCCGCAGGAGAGTTTTGTAGACCTCGTCATCAAAGTCAAGCCGACACAAGTGACCCTTGTACCGGACAAACCGGGACAAATAACTTCCAACTCAGGATGGGACACCAAATCGAATTTCGACTTTCTTACAGACATCGTATGCGGATTCAAGGAAAACGGAATACGTACATCCATTTTTGTCAGCACCGATCAGGAGATGATTGAATATGCAGCCAAGATCGGGGCAGACCGTGTAGAACTCTATACGGAACCTTATGCAACGGCATATCCAAACGGACGCGAAGCAGCTGTACAGCCGTTTGTGGCAGCAGCCCATATCGCTCGCAATTGCGGACTCGGACTCAATGCCGGACATGACCTCAGTCTGGAGAACCTGAAATACCTGAACGAACAGATTCCGTGGATGGACGAGGTAAGCATCGGCCACGCGCTCGTATGCGATGCTCTCTATCTCGGTCTGGAGACAACAATACGGAGATACCAAGAGTGTCTGGATCATTAATATAACCACAACAAAGAACAAGCAATCATCACACCTACAGACAATGGAAGAACTTAGCATTCTCGAACTCGCCGAAAAGGGAGGCTGGATTATGGTCGTACTTGCCATGCTTTCAATTATAGCGGTTTATATATTCACAGAACGCTTCATCATCATACGCAATGCGGCCAAGGACGACAAGTTGTTTATGGACCGCATACGTGACTACATCAAAAACGGAGATATGAAATCTGCCATAAATTATTGCAGAGTAACCGACACTCCGGGTGCACGCATCATAGAACGTGGCATAAGCAGAATGGGGCATTCCGCTGCCGAAATACAGTCTGCCATCGAAAATACGGGCAACCTTGAAGTGGCGGTGCTTGAGAAAAGGCTCCATGTGCTTGCCACAATCTCCGGAGGTGCTCCGATGATAGGATTCCTCGGCACCGTAATCGGTATGGTGGAGGCATTCTGGCAGATGTCGAATGCCGGAGGAAACATCGATATAAGTCTGCTTTCAAGCGGTATCTATCAGGCAATGGTCACTACTGTCGGGGGGCTTATCGTCGGAATTATCGCTTTGTTCGCATACAACTACCTCGTTGCAAAAGTGGATGGTGTAGTGAATGAGCTGGAACGAAAAACACTCACGTTCATGGATCTGCTTAACGAATAACCGCAAACCTGAAGACAGGGTAATCATGGCCTGACTTTCCTGCGGATGGTTTGTCCCAGAAATATACCGACATTCCTGTCTTCTTAACTAAAACCTCTAACCTCAAAGGACATGTCCCTACATAGAAGAACCAAAGTAACACCCACATTCAACATGTCGTCTATGACCGACATTGTTTTCCTGCTGCTTATATTCTTTATGATTACAAGCACCATGCTCTCTCCCAATGCCATCAAAGTGCTTCTGCCACAAGGAAAGAAGCAGACAACGGTCAAGGCGGTATCGCATGTAGTCATAGACAAAGACCTGAACATTTATGCTGCGATCCGGAAAGGAGAAGAACAGCAAGTGTCACTTGGAGAACTTCCGGCAGTATTGGGAGAGGCCGTGAACGACACGACAGACTTGTTCGTATCTTTGTATGCCGACGAGTCTGTGCCCTACAAACATATCGTAGAAGTACTCAATGTGGCAAACGAACATCATTTCAAAATGGTGCTCGCGACACGTCCACCTGAGAGATAGAGTGTGTACCATTGTACATGGCAAAATCTGCTCTATAGACATTTACCAATAAAAAACTTTCCAAAGACACAACATGAACAAGAAAAAGAAACAAAAGCTTGTGTCTGCCACGACAACACTGCTCTTCCATGCCCTGCTTCTCATATTGCTGGCCTTCATCACTCTCAGTGCCAACAAAGACGAAGAACAGCAGGAGGACGGCATACCTGTAATATTGGGGAACATCTCTGATGCTGCCGGAGAAAACCTCAATAGTCTGCCTGTTGCTGACAACACAGCACAAGCAAAGGATGACAGCAGAGACATGTCACAGACGGAAGAAACTTCAAAAACGCTTCCTCAAGAGTCGGACATGCCGTCAACCTCTCTTGTCGTCAAACCTTTCAGGACATCGACTCAGGAACCGGTCATAACCCAGCAGGAAGAGCACTCCATCACAGCTGAAGAAAAAGCTAAAGCTGAAGAAAAAGCACGCAAAAAGGCAGAAGCAGAGGAAGCTCAAAGGAAAGTGGCAGAGGAAGTGGCAAGAAAAAAGGCAGAAGCCGAAAAACGCAAAGCAGAAGAAGAGAGACGCAGAGTTGAAGAAGAAAAACGTAGAGCTGAAGAGGAAGCGCGCAAAGCTGCTGCCACAACCGCCAAGAGCAAGGTTGCAGGAGCTTTCGGCAAAGCCGGAAATCAAGGCAACAGCGGAAACACACAAGGCAACGGTAATCAAGGGTCTCCTTCCGGAAATTCCAATGCAGGAGCCACATCCGGCATCGGAGGTGTAGGAACCTCGGCCGTTGTAGGTTCGCGTACTGTAAAATATCTTGCCAAACCTGCATATAACGACCAGACAAACGAAGGCACCGTAGTCGTCGCAATCGTGGTCAACAGTGAAGGAAAAGTGACAAGCGCCACAATAAAAGGTTCGCTTACCACATCCGCAGCTCTTCGCAATGCCGCTCTTGAGGCTGCGAAGAAATCGACTTTCAGCGAAGGTAGCAACAACAATGAAAGCGGAACCATAACCTACCATTTTAAGTTAAAATAAAAGCGTTTTGCTCCAAGTATCCGACAACATCAAAACCATACAATATATGAACAATACAATCTATACATTTCTGGCCACAGGCTTTGAAGAAGTGGAAGCATTAGGTGTAATCGACGTATGCCGTCGTGCCGGTCTCAACGTAAAGACTGTTTCCATCATGGAAGAACATGAAGTAACAGGCGCCCATGGTGTCAAGATTATCTCGGACATCCTGTTTGAGGACAGCGATTACTCAGATGCAGACATGCTGTTTCTTCCGGGAGGAATGCCGGGTTCGGCAAATCTCAACGAGCATGAGGGACTTCGCAAGATGATTCTTCACCACGCAGAAAAAGGGACGGCCCTTGCAGCCATCTGTGCCGCACCGATGGTATACGGCAACCTTGGCCTACTCAACGGCATAAAGGCTACATGCTATCCTGGATTTGAACATTATCTGACAGGCGCAGACTATACAGCCTCCCTTGTGGAGCATGACGGACAATTCTTTACAGGCAAAGGCCCTGCGGCTGCTCTCGCTCTCGGCTATGCCATTGTAGATCACTTCTGCGGCAAGCAGACATCCGACAGTCTGAAAGAAGGAATGGTATATCCGACCGCTATTGCAGCCGGAGTATAACTAAAGCAAACACGAGCGGTACAGCTCCATCATGGAGTCTTGTACCGCTCTTTTGTATGTACAAAGAAACAATGAGGATACAATGAAGAAGGCCATTATAATTGTTGCAGGAGGAAAAGGGATGCGTATGGGGAGTGACATCCCGAAACAGTTTTTGCCCATAGGAAATATTCCCATACTCATGCGTACAATCATGCAGTTCCACGCCTACAATCCGGAAATGCAGATTGTCCTTGTATTACCGAAATTACAGCAGGGCTATTGGCTGTCGTTATGTCATGAATACAAGTTCGACATTGCATACACACTTGCTGAAGGAGGTGAAACACGTTTTCATTCAGTAAAGAATGGTATAGCGAAAGTTGCAGACGATGTAGAACTGATCGGTGTGCACGACGGTGTCCGTCCTTTTGTCGCCACAGAAGTCATATCGCAATGCTACGAAACAGCCAAGATGTCGGGTGCGGCCATCCCTGTAACCGATGTATACGAAACATTGCGCCGCATCACGATTCCGACAAATGCAAAGGCCGGAAACAAAGAAAAAGAAGGAGAAGAGTCTGTCACAGTTCCACGTTCTGAATACAAGCTTGTGCAAACCCCACAGGTATTCCGTGCCGGCCTACTCCGTGCGGCATATTCACAACCTTATACCGATGTTTTCACTGACGACGCATCCGTTGTAGAATCCAAAGGACACAGCATCACACTCGTTGAAGGGAACCGCGAAAACATCAAGATCACCACACCATACGACATAAAAATAGCAGAGAGCCTCATATGACCCTCTGCTTACATCTATCCACATCAAAGAAAGGAGAAAGGAAAAAGAGGACAATATTACGATATTGCCCCCCAATTGACATTTGTCTTCCTCAGCTCTTTCAATCTGCGCCACAGTATTTCATTCTCAGGGCGACACTCGTCAGGGTCTGTATCGATAACATTCCGGGCTGCCGTGCGTGCATACTGCAAAAGCTGTCCGTCCTTAGCAAGATTGGCAATCTTAAGGTCAAACGCCATTCCGCTCTGCTGAGTGCCTTCAAGATCACCCGGTCCACGTAACTTCAAATCCTGTTCCGCTATTTCAAAACCGTCGTTTGAATCCACCATTATCTGTATCCGCTTACGCGTCTCTTCCGAAATCTTGTAATCGGTAACAAGTATGCAGTACGACTGTTCTGCCCCCCTGCCGACTCTGCCACGCAACTGATGCAACTGGCTGAGTCCGAACCGTTCAGCATTCTCTATAACCATAACAGAGGCATTGGGCACATTCACCCCAACTTCAATGACAGTAGTGGCCACCATAATCTGCGTTTCCCCGCTTGCAAACTTCTGCATCTCCGCATCCTTTTCCGCAGGCTTGAGCTTCCCATGTACTTTACTGACCTTGCAGTCTTTGAACTCTGCGCAAATCTGCTCGTAACCGTCTTCCAGATTCTTTATGTCCATCTTCTCGCTCTCTTTTATCAGAGGATAGACAATATAAATCTGCCTGCCGAGAGCAATCTGACGACGGACGGAAGCATACAGACTGGCACGATGGCTGTCAAACTGATGTACGGTGCGTATAGGTTTACGCCCGGGAGGAAGTTCGTCGATAACACTTACATCAAGGTCGCCGTACAAGGTCATGGCAAGGGTGCGCGGAATAGGTGTCGCCGTCATGACAAGTACATGCGGAGGAACATCATTCTTCAGCCAAAGCTTTGCGCGCTGAGCCACCCCGAAACGGTGCTGCTCGTCGATGATAACAAGCCCAAGACGTGAAAAACGGACATTGTCTTCGATGAGCGCATGCGTACCGACGATAATGTCGACACCACCGGTCACAAGCTCATCCAGCACTTCCCTTCTCCGTTTGCCCTTGACATTTCCTGTCAGCAGTTCCACTCGTACAGGCATATCGCCCAACATCCGTCTTATGCTCTCCACATGCTGCTCGGCAAGAATCTCCGTCGGCGCCATGATGCAAGTCTGACAACCGTTGTCAACAGCTATAAGGGCGCACATCAGCGCCACCAGTGTCTTTCCGCTGCCCACATCCCCCTGAAGCAGACGGTTCATCTGTCGTCCGCTCCCCATGTCCCTCCTGATTTCTTTTATCACACGCTTTTGCGCACCGGTAAGAGGGAAAGGCAGACAATCCTTATAGAACCCATTGAAAACAGCTCCGACACGTGAAAAGACGATGCCCCGATACTTCGCCATCCTCGCATGCGCATAACGAAGAATATTCAGTTGTACATAAAAAAGTTCCTCAAATTTCAACCTCATCTGCGCCTTGCGCAAAGCATCGGCAGATACCGGATAATGGATATTACGCATAGCTTCATCGAACGACACAAGATGATGACGCTCTATTATATACGCAGGCAGGGTCTCCTGAAGAGGCTGCTTAAAAAGGGCAAACATATTGGCTGTCAGCTTGGCCAAAGCCTGAGAAGTCAATCCGCCCCTTTTCATACGCTCTGTCGTATTATAAGCCGGACGGAGAGCAGCAGAATTGGCAGATGTTATCTGTACGCACTGTGGTCTGACCTCGCCACTTCCTGCCAAGCCGGAAGACGGTTTCGCTTGGTCCGGAGCGGCAAACAGATTCTGCTGACAGGCAGAAACACGCGCGCCACCGTCCGGCATGCCGGTCTTGCCGTCATCAGCGTTTTTCAAAATATCAATTTCAGGATGTGCCACATTTATTCTGCCGTTGAAGACTGTGGGCTTCCCAAATACGATGTAAGGCTTGTGGCAATCGTAGTTCTGAGTTATATATTTTATGCCTTGAAACCACACAAGATCAACCACACCTGTGCCATCCGAGAAATGTGCCGTCAACCTTCTGCCCCTGCCCTCGCCGACAGATTCAAACGACAGGATTTCCCCACATAATTGAATGTAAGGCATATTGCCGTCGATTTCACAAATGCGGTAAGTCCGGCTCCTGTCAACATATTTATAAGGATAATAATACAGCAAGTCGCCCACTGTCCTTATTGCAAGTTCTTTCTCAAGCACTGCGGCTCTGTTAGGGCCTACACCCTGCAAAAACTTTATGTCCTGTATAAGCGGATTGTACATGTTGTATTCTTTATTTCTATCGTTATCAACAACCGGAATGAAACAAATTCATCATCCAACGAATTGATATACAAAAATCAAAGTTAAGGAAAATATCCGGAACAAGCGAAAAAAAGCAGAAGAAATGATTTCAACAGGATTTCTGCAGTTTGTGATTTTGATGGTGTTTTCACAGATTCCGCTTGTGATTCTTATGGTTGTGAATACACCTGCAAAAGCAGCTGACTTTTTAGAGGACATTTCTTCCTTCTTTTTGATGATAAGTCCATCTGTAGCGGATGGAATCTTATTAACATAATTAATATTCGTTTACACTTGACTGATTGCTGAATTTTTGCTATTTTATTGATAAACAATTGATAATCAGTAGAATATTATTTTGATAAAGCGGTTCGTTTTCAGGTGTAAAAGGTATAGGTTGGGACAAAAATAGGATACGTTGATAATCAGCAAGTTATAAAATCATGTGCCCAAGATGCCTGTTTTTCGCCACCGGAATCCGTCTTTGTTTTTTTTGCGCCACTGAAAATCAGGTTAATATTTTTTTAGAAATCAATTTGGACAATACCGGATTTCAGCCCGAAAAACGGACTTTTTCAAACCCGTTCACCTTGAAAATAAATTTCTTTCACCTTGAAAATAAATTTCTTTCACCTTGAAAATGTTTTTAAAGTGCCTTTTAAACAGATTTTGTTCACCTTGAAAATTTATTTTCAGCGTACTCTTTTTTCAGGCGAGGCATGTGAGAATGTGAATAAATGTATCTTTTCGGGGCGGAAATTGTATTATTTTTGCACTCTGGGTTCAAGGCCTGAAAACACTCTCAGAATCGCACAAATGGAACTCCGGTCGGGTTCGGCCGATTTTATGCGATTCTGCGGGGACTTGAATTTTAACATTTCAGATGCTCAAAAAAAGCCCGTAATTTATGATAAGTAGATGGTGTATGACGGTATATTGGGTGACACGGTGACGAAGTCAGAGGATTATCACATCATCACTCGTACTGAAGGCTTTCTTCTTACACTCTGTATGGTAGTGTATTATATTAATGTAATTGATTTTATTCACTGATGGATATTGCGAAAAAAAAGGAAAGCCGGAGATAAGAACCCGGATAGTGGGAAGCTTGTCTCCGGCCTTCTTTTTTAAGGTCTTCTTTCAATCCTTTGATTTTATACAGCTTTTTAGAAATATTTGGTGATTTCTGCATGTGCAAAGTTATCCATCTCATTCATCATGTTGATGGCAGACTGGAGAATCGGGTATGCACACACTGCGCCGGTGCCTTCTCCAAGACGCATGCCAAGTGAGAGCAAAGGAGTGGCATTCATGGCTTCAAGCATCATGCTGTGTCCTGATTCGTCGCCTTTATGTCCGAATATGGCATAGTCCATGACTTCCGGATACAGTCGGGAAGCTGCAAGAATGCATGCTGTCATGATGAATCCGTCGACAATGATGGTCATTCCGAGTTCTGCGGCCCGTAGCATTCCGCCTATTGCTGCAACCATCTCAAAACCGCCGAAATAACGTATGGCTGTTTGGGCTTCGTATGACGGCATGTTCATTCGCCTCTTGTCGTTTGCCGTTTTATGGCCTTCTTTTTCGATGAATCTCTCCACAGCCATTTCCAGCACTTCATATTTGTGACGTATGCCTTCAGAATCAAGACCCGCGCCGGCTCCGACGCATTGCTCGAGGGGAAAGCCGAGAAACAAGTGCATCCATATTGAAGACGGTGAGGTGTTGGCTATTCCCATTTCACCGAAACTGATGACGTTGCATCCTTCGTCGTGACATCTCTCTGTCATCTCCACACCGGTGGCGATGGCTTTCCCAAACTCCGCTTCGGTCATTGCCGCCTCATACAGGAAATCGTGGGTGCCTTTCGCAATTTTCCTGTCGATGATGGTTTTCTTGCTTTCTTCATCGAAGTCATAGTCTACGCCTACGTCCACAATGTGGAGCTTGAATCCGTGCTGTCGGCAGAACATGTTTATTCCAGCTCCTCCTCTCGTAAAGTTCAGCATCTGTTGCCATGTGATTTCACGCGGTGAGATACTGACGTTCTCGCGTTCGATACCATGGTCTGCGCCGAATAGGATGTGGCATGGGTGCTTTAGTTGTGGCGACAATGTATGCTGTATCAGCCCCAGTTGCAAAGCGAGTGATTCAAGTCGGCCGAGTGAACCTTTGGGCTTGTTCAGATTGTCGATTTTATTCTGCAGAGTTTCTGCGAAAGATTTGTCTGTGGGTTTTATGTCAAAGTTTGTCATAACAAGTATCTTTTATATTTATTAGATGTATGAAAATATAGACAATAAAGTCGATGCCATATTTACTGGTCTCTTGTTTATTTGATTTTTACCGCAATTCCACACACCATCATCACGACCTCGTCGGCTTTTGATGCTATGTATTGGTTCATCCATCCCTCTACATCCGTGAACTTGCGCTGTATTTCATTGTCGCTTACTCCGCCGGAACCGATTTCGTTGGTCACAAATATAAAGGTGGCATCCTGCGATGTGAATTTGTCAAATTCCGTTTTCAGCATATCCAGTGTCCGTGCGACATGTTCGCCGGCCGCTTTTGCCGAACATTGATGCTCGTTTTGTATGTCGAAAAAGAAATTGGTGGCCCATAAAGTAACACAGTCTATGAGTACTGTGCGTCCGTTCACATCGTGATGGCTCAGCCGTTTCTCCTCTTCGATGTTTGTCCATTGCGGTCCTCGTCTCTGTTTGTGAAGCTCGACACGGTGCCTGAACTCCTCATCCCATATTCTCGATGTGGCCATATAGATAGGAGTAGGACTGAGTTGCATGGCCATCCGTTCGGCGTATTCGCTTTTGCCGGAGCGTTGTCCGCCTGTGATAAGGATTATTTTTCTCATTGCTTTTTTGATAAATGGAGGTGTTTTGCACTTCGGCAGCTCTTCTTCGGCCGGAAGCTTATTGCAAAAGTACGTAAAAACTATGATATCAGGAATATACATGGAGGTTAAAAGAAATAATGTTCGTGTAATGACATTTGTGGGATTCTGCCTGTGTATCTTGGGCTTTCATTTTTTTTCTTGTTCCTGTTGGCCGAAGGATGACCGTTGTGAGTCCGGTGGTTGGGCAAAAGGCTGCGGAGCGGAAATCCGGATGATGTAATTGTGAGAATTTTATTGGTAAAATATCTTGCTTCATTAATGTTAAAATTTTTTCATATATAGGGGATACTGTAGCTGAAAGTCGTTGATTGGTAAAATAATTTCGTATTTTTGCACCCTGTTTGAAGCGGCGGGACTATGCTGTCCGTTTCTTGTGAATGGAATAAAAAACGACAAAAATAAAGGAAAAATGGAAATTGTAGTAAGCGGAATACGTCCTACAGGTAATCTGCATCTCGGTAACTACTATGGAGCCGTGAAGAGCTTCGTTAAGATGCAGAGTGAATACAACTGTCTGTATTTCATTGCAGACTGGCATTCTTTGACAACTCATCCGACACCGGAAAACATACAGAACAGTGCGCGCACTATTCTTGCGGAGTATCTTGCCTGTGGAATCGATCCTGAGAAAGCTACCATATATATACAGAGCGATGTGCCTGAGACGATAGAGCTTTATCTCTATCTTAATATGAATACATATATCGGTGAACTTGGTCGTGTGACCACATTCAAGGAGAAGGCTCGAAAGCAGCCGGACAATGTGAATGCCGGATTGTTTACGTATCCTACTTTGATGGCGGCCGACATCCTTCAGCACCGCGCTGTGAAAGTGCCTGTAGGTAAGGATCAGGAGCAAAACATGGAGATGGCGCGCAAGTGTGCAAGAAGATTCAATAACATCTATCAGACTGAGTTTTTCCCGGAACCTCAGAATTTTTATTTCTGCGATCATGCCATAAAGGTGCCGGGACTCGACGGAAGCGGAAAGATGGGCAAGAGTGAAGGAAACTGTATCTATCTTTGCGATGATGAGAAGACCGTGAGAAAGAAGGTCATGCGTGCGGTGACCGACAACGGTCCGCAGTCGCCCGACAGCGAGAAGCCAGAAGTGATACAGAATCTGTTTACGCTGATGGAGATTGCTTCGGAGAAAGAGACTTATGATTATTTCAATGGGAAATGGAATGACTGTACGCTTCGATACGGTGATATGAAGAAGCAGCTTGCCGAGGATATTGTCAAGACGCTTGCTCCGATACGCGAGAAGATTGTTGAATACTCTTCAAACCGCGAACTGCTTGACAAAGTGGCAAAGTTGGGTGCGGAGAAAGCACGCGAAAGCGCTGCCGCAACTCTCCGTGAAGTGCGTAAAATCATAGGCTTCAGAGTCTATTGATTCTGTGATTCGACAGCTGTTGCCGGCCGTGTGGGTCGTTGTGAGATTAAGGCATCTCTGCCAAGGGGCAGTCCTTTGGCAGAGATGCTTTCTTGTTTTCGTATTTCGTCCTTGATGAGACTCTTTTATATGTATACATTGGCCGCAAGCGCTATGCATACATTGTTTTCTGTCGATACGAATGATATTTTGTCTTCACTTGCAAGCCAGCCGACAGCAAGGTTGAAATCGAACTCCGGCAGTCCCGTTGCATCGCGTAACTGCGCCAATGTCCATAGGCAGTTGTCGCATAGATGAAGCCAGATAAATTCGGCATTCTTCTTTATCAGTGATCTTTTAAGTATCTCCATAAGATTTTGTTATTAGGATTATTGTTTTCTGTATGTTCCCTGCGGTTGTATCGTCCCGGCTTGTTTATATTTCACAAACATCTGAATCTCTCTTTTGTTCTGCTTTTTATGATTTTTGTCCACTTTTTCCGGTTTATTGAACCAAAAGGTCTATCTTTGTATCTTGATATACAAGACAAAACATTTCCAGATGTTGAGAATCCGTAATCTTTCACTTTGCTATGGCATGCAGAAGGTGCTCAGCGGTGTGACATTCGATGTGCACCGGGGCGAAATTGTGTGCGTGTGCGGGGAGTCCGGATGTGGAAAGTCGTCTTTGTTGAAGTCGGTACTTGGTTTTGTTGATGTAGAGGGAGACATTGAAGTCTGTGGCACGAAGCTTTGTGAAGCAACTGTGGATGAAATAAGGCGGACCATTGCATATATGCCGCAGGAATTGTCGCTGCCCCATGAGACAGTCGGGGAGATGGTGCGCTCGCCGTTTGCTCTGCGTGCGAATCGTCATGTTCTGTTTTCGGAGGAAAAACTTATGTCCGACTGGCATAAGCTTGGCTTGTCGGAAGAGCTGCTTTCAAAAAAGACGACGGAAATATCCGGAGGGCAGCGGCAGCGCATCATGCTTTCGGTGGCAGGACTTTTGGAGAAACAGCTTCTGCTTGCGGACGAACCGACCTCCGCTCTCGACGAAGATTCCACTTTGCTTGTACTTGACTATTTCAGGATGTTGGCAAGAGAACGCGGCATGGCCGTGCTGATTGTGAGCCATTCATCCGTAATGACGGCGGGATGTACGGCTTGCCTGCATCTGTAGCTTGTAGGGAGTTTATGTGTATATGATCGAGGACATAACTTTTATCGGGCTTGGCATCGGGCTGCTGCTGATGTGCATCCCTTTCTTTTTTCTTTATAAATACAGAACCGGACTTCTTCGGCCGGCAATGGGAGGTACGGCACGCATGATTGTTCAGCTGTATCTTATCGGACTTTATCTTCAGTATCTCTTTGAATATAATCTTTGGTATGTCAATCTTGCGTGGGGACTGATTATGGTGCTGGTTGCGACGGGAACCGCGCTTCAGCGCACAAGGCTCAAACCCACGGTGCTTGCCATACCCATGTTTGTGGGATTCCTTTCGACGGCTGTCATTGTGAGTATTTATTTTCTGGGGCTTGTACTCGGACTCTATAGCGTAGACGGTACGGGGCTGACTCTTACCACGCTCTTCACCGCTCAGTACTTCATCCCTATATTCGGCCTCCTGCTTGGCAATATGCTCGGAGTGAATGTGGTGGCTCTGAACGCATACTATGAAGGGGTCAGGCGAGAACAGCAGATGTATTACTATATGCTCGGCAATGGGGCTACGCGATGGGAGGCCACGGCCCCCTTCTTGCGGACGGCTATAATCAAGGCTTTCAATCCGTGTATTGCCAATATGGCGGTCATGGGGCTTGTGGCCATGCCCGGAACGATGATTGGCCAGATCCTTGGTGGAAGCAATCCTGCGCTTGCCATTAAGTATCAGATGATGATCGTGGTCATTACTTTTGTTGCGTCGATGATGTCGTTGATGATAACTGTCGGGCTTGCTGCACGAAAGAGTTTTGACAGAATGGGCAGGCTTAAGGATGTGTTTGAGAAACCGTAATATTCCGGTGAGAATATGATAAACCGAATTTTATGATTATACATGTTGAAGAAGGGCTGTAAATCCTGTAAAATTAGCAATCTTGCAAGTTTTTTTGCTGGTGGATTCGCAGACTTCTCTTATAAATCTTATGGTTGTAAGCTGGTGTTTTAACTGTGTTTTGCAGTTGTATTCACAGACTGCTGACCATTTAAGTGGCATTTCTTCTTTCTTTTTGACACTAAGTCCACCCATTGCAAACGGAACTTTATTAACATAATTAAGATCCGTTTACATTCAACCAATTGCCAAATTTTTGAAGTTTTATTGACAAGTAATTGATAATCAGTAAAATACTATTTCAACAAAACGATGCAGTTTCAGGTGCAAGAAGTACAGGTAGAAACAAAAATAGGAAATGCTGATAATCAGCATGTTATAAAATTATTCATCCGAAACCCTTGTTTTTCTCTTCCAAAACCCATCTTTGTTTTTCGTGGCATTGAAAATCTGATTTCAGTCTTTTTAAG
>CAZKOB010000024.1:0-31550 GCA_964554265.1 uncultured Bacteroides sp.
GGGAGCTTGCGACGGAGGGCGTGGCGCGAAGCGACGGAGGAGTCTGTGAAAACACAAGTAAAAACTGCTGATTTTTTAATTACATTTCTTCCTTCTTTTTTATGATAAGTCCACCCATTATAGACGGAATCTTATTAACATAATTAAGATTCATTTGCATTCGCTCAACTGTTGATTTTTTGAAGTTTTATTGATAAGCAACTGATAATCAGTAAAATACTATTTTAGCGAAACTATACAGTTTTAGGTACAAGAAGTACAGGTTGTGACAAAATAGGATACACTGATAATCAGTAAGTTATAACAATTCTTGTCTAAGATACTTGTTTTTCGCCGCCAAAATCCATCTTTGTTTTTCGTGGCATTGAAAAATCTGATTTAGACTTTTTAAGAATTTAATTTGTGCAATACCCAATTTCAGCCCGAAAAACGGAGTTTTTCAAACTCGTTCACCTTGAAAATAAATTTCGTGCGCCTTGAAAAATTTTTTACAAGGCACTTTAAAACTATTTTCAAGGTGAACGAAATTTATTTCCAGCGTACTCTTTTTTCAGACAAAGTACACGTGAATGTAAACAAATGTATCTTTTTGAGATGCAAATTATATTATTTTTACATTCGAAATTCAAGGCCTGAAAACGGCCTTAGAATCGCGCAAATGGAACTTCGGTAAGGTTTGGACGATTTTACGCGATTCTGCAGAGCCTTGAATTTTAACATTTCAGATGGTCAAAAAAAAGCTTGAATTTTATGATAAGTAAATATGGCATTACTTTATGCGAGACTCTCACAACAGACTGTCTGCCGCATAAAGCAATGCCATGCACCACATAAAGAAAATATTCTACCCTTCTCTCAGAAAATCGAACATGTCGAATATCTCTTCCTTCGTGGCAGTTTGATTAATATGTATATCTCCCACATCTCCAAGAAGAGTGAAATTGATTATTCCGGCCGTATTCTTTTTGTCATGCTTCATAAATTCATACAAAGTTTCATAATCATCACAGGTTATGCCAATAGTTCCGTAATTGTCTCTTATGAAACGTATAGTCTGTCTCATCTTTTCAACAGGAAAACCAGTCTTTATACAAGAAAGATAAAGTTCACATATAAGTCCCCATGCCACAGCATATCCGTGCAATACAGGATTACCTACTTTCAAAGCAAAACTCTCCAACGCATGCCCTGCCGTATGCCCAAGATTAAGGGCCTTCCTTATCCCTTTTTCATAAGGATCTTCCTTAACCACATGTTCCTTTATGGCCACACTTTTGTCAACCATCTCCCTCAGGTGAGCATAATCAATCTCACCTGAAAGCTCAAACTCTACAAGCTCGGTCCAGTTTTCTTCATTACTTATAAGTCCATGCTTAAGCATTTCAGCATATCCGGAACATATATTCTGATGGTCAAGAGTACGCAGCAGGTCTGTATCAAGAATAACAGCAACAGCAGCATTGAAGACACCTATTTCATTTTTCAATCCATTAAAATTTATTCCTGTCTTTCCACCCACAGCTGCATCCACCATAGAAAGTAAGGTCGTAGGTATGTTGATATATTTGATTCCACGTTTGAAGGTAGATGCTGCAAATCCGCCAAGATCTGTCACCATGCCACCTCCGAGATTGATCAGCAATGAATGTCGTGTAGCTCCTCCTTCTCCAAGTCTGGTCCATACATACGCCAGCGTGTCAAGCGTCTTATGCGTATCTGTAGCCCCGATAGTGATATATGTGGCATCTTTCAAGCACTCTGCATCCTCAATGACCGGGCGGCACAATCTATCAGTCGTCTCATCTGTAAGTATGAACAACTTGTCATGTTTGTATTGTGTAACAGATTCTGCAACACTTTTACGAATATCTGTAGAGATTATAACCATAATAAATTTTGTAAAATAAATATTTTAGACATAACACAGGGAACAAAAGTACACAAAAATCATGGGATTTTCACACCGACAATATAAAGAATATGTTTTTTTCTTCAGAGGAAAATTATCAAAAAAAGGAATAAGGATGTTCCTTAAATCTAAAAACTTGCATATTATTACTACTTTCTTTTTTGCAGATTATAAAAATGAGTATTTTTGCAAATAAAAAAATAATTTATGTTGCCATAAGACAACAGGGGAAACAATGACTTTTTACATTGAAAACTCAAGAATAAAGGATTCAGAAATTATTAAATCTTATAAAAAATGAACGTAATCGATACAGAGATCGAAGGTGTCAAAATCATTGAGCCTCGTATCTTCAATGACGCTCGCGGATATTTCTTTGAATCGTTCTCACAGAAAGAATTTGAAGAGAAAGTATGCCGTACCGTTTTTGTTCAAGACAATGAAAGCAAATCTACAGCAGGTGTCGTTCGCGGACTACATTACCAGAAACCACCGTATACACAATCGAAACTTGTACGCGTGGTAAAAGGAGCCGTATTGGATGTAGCTGTAGACATTCGTAAGGGAAGCCCTACATTTGGAAAACATGTCGCTGTCAAACTAACAGCAGAAAACCATCTTCAGTTCTTTGTACCTCGCGGATTTGCACACGGATTCGCAGTATTGAGCGACGAAGCCATATTCCAGTATAAGTGCGACAATTTTTATGCACCACAGAGTGAAGGGGCTATTGCATGGGACGACCCGGCTCTTGGCATAGATTGGTGTGTTCCCACTTCAGATCGTATTCTAAGCGAAAAGGATGCGCATCATCCTCTTTTGGCTGATGCAGAACTTGTGTTCGATATCAATGTTCCATTGTATTAAAGAATTGTGAGATTTTAAGTTATCAACGTGTCGAATGATACGTTTGCTTAAAATCTCACAATTGCTGCTTTAACATCATATACAATTGCTGCCTGCAAGGCTGTATTTAAAAAACATATCATCTTCCTCTTACTATTTTCTTTATTTCATTCAGTTTATTAAGTGCCTCAACAGGAGTAAGATTATTGATGTCAAGGTTAATGATCTCATCTCTTATCTGACAAAGTACAGGATCATCAAGTTGAAAGAAACTCAACTGTGTACCATTAGAAACCGAAATTTTGTCTGTTGCCGGATGTGACACACCATTGCTACTGTTGTTCCTTTCGAGTTCTTTGAGAACTTGTTCGGCACGACGTACTATAGAAGGAGACATTCCGGCAATTTTAGCGACATGGATACCGAATGAATGTTCACTGCCTCCCGGCTGAAGCTTGCGCATAAATAAAACTTTCCCGTCCATCTCCTTCACCGAAACATTGAAATTTTTCACTCTACAGAGTGATTTCTCCATTTCATTCAATTCGTGATAATGCGTAGCAAACAAAGTACGAGCATGTCCTTTAGGATTCTCATGTATATATTCCACTATCGCCCAAGCTATGGAAATTCCGTCGTAAGTGGATGTTCCTCGTCCCAATTCATCAAAAAGCACAAGAGAACGTGGTGAAAGACTATTTAGAATGCTTGCCGCTTCATTCATTTCCACCATAAAAGTAGATTCGCCAACGGATATATTGTCGCTCGCACCTACTCTTGTGAATATTTTGTCTGTCACTCCTATTCTTGCACTATCGGCGGGAACAAAAGAACCAATCTGCGCCATAAGAGTAATAAGAGCTGTCTGACGCAACAATGCTGATTTACCGGCCATATTAGGTCCTGTAAGAATGATAATCTGCTGCTTATCGCTATCGAGGTACAAATCATTTGCTATATATTCTTCGCCTACGGGCATCTGCCGCTCTATGACAGGATGACGTCCCTGTCTGATATCGATCACCAAACTGTCATCCACTATCGGTCGAATGTACCGATATTCTTGTGCCGCTATCGCAAAAGACAGCAAACAGTCAAGATGCGCTATATGAACAGCATTAATCTGAATTGTCGCTATATAATCGGCAGCAGATGTCACGAGTTCAGAGAATATACGGTTTTCAAGCGAAATAATTTTTTCTTCCGCACCAAGAATCTTCTCTTCATATTCTTTCAGTTCCTGAGTTATATACCGTTCAGCGTTTACAAGAGTCTGCTTTCTTATCCAATCGTTCGGTACATTTTCCTTGAATGTGTTTCTTACTTCAATATAATATCCGAACACATTGTTGAAACCTATCTTCAGACTCGTAATTCCTGTAGCTTCAATTTCCCGCCTCTGAATCTGCAAAAGATAATCCTTCCCTGAATAGGCTATCCTGCGCAGTTCGTCAAGTTCTTCATCCACTCCTTCTGCAATCACTCCTCCTTTGTTAACAAGGAAAGGAGGATCATTGGTTATTTCATGCGCTATTCTGTCTCTCAATTTTTCACATGCATCGAGTTTCAATCCTATATTCCGAAGACTTTCACTGTCAGACTGCATACAAAAATCCTTGATAGGCTCAATAGCTTGGAGAGCAACCTTCAACTGTACCATTTCACGAGGAGAAACACGGCCCACAGCTACTTTGGAACCAATTCGTTCAAGGTCGCCAATGCGATGAAGCTGTTCGGTCACTACATCTCTGAACTGTGGTTCTTTGAAGAAATACTCCACAACATTCTGGCGTTCCTCTATTTTTTTTATATCTCTTAAAGGAAAAACAATCCATCTGCGAAGCATACGTCCGCCCATAGGACTTATGGTTTTATCTATGACACCCAGCAAACTGTTTCCGTCTTCATTCATCGGACTCAGCAGTTCAAGGCTGCGTATGGTAAACTTATCAAGACGAACATATTTGTTTTCTTCTACTTGTGATATGGTTCGTATATGACTTATCTGAGTATGTTGCGTCTGTTCGAGATAGAAAAGAATAGCTCCGGCAGCTATGATTCCGCTTTTCAGATGTTCCACACCGAATCCTTTAAGATTTTTTGTGCCGAAATGCGAAAGGAGCTTATTACGTGCTGTTTCTCCTGTAAAAATCCAATCATCAAGTTCGTAGGTAAAGAACTTGCCACCGAAATTACCTTCAAACATCGGCTTTCTTCCACGTTCATAAAGCACTTCTTTGGGAGATAAATTTGTCAACAGCTTGTCAACATAGTCTGTTGTTCCTTCAGCCGTAAGAAATTCTCCAGTCGATATATCGAGCATGGCTATTCCGCATGCAGATTTACCGAAATGTATAGCGGCAAGAAAATTGTTTTCCTTATAATTCAATACATTGTCATGCATGGAAACCCCAGGAGTGACAAGTTCTGTAATGCCTCGCTTGACAAGTTTCTTCGTAAGCTTAGGATCTTCAAGCTGGTCACATATCGCCACACGCTTGCCTGCCCGTATCAGCTTGGGAAGGTAAGTATCGAGAGCATGGTGAGGAAAACCGGCCATTGCCGTGGCATCTTCTTTCTTTCCCGCTCCTCCGCTTCGTTTGGTAAGTGTTATCCCAAGAATTTCAGAAGCAACCACAGCATCATCAGCATAAGTTTCATAGAAGTCGCCACAACGAAATAACAGTAATGCATCAGGATGTTCAGCCTTGAAATCATAAAATTGCTTCATCATCGGCGTCACTTCATCTTTCTTTGCCATATATTAATTTTATACTTAAACTTGGTTGAACAAATATGTTATTTACAGAGCAAAGGTAACAATTAAAAACAAAAAGTAAAAATCAGTAACGAATGAATCAGCGGATGCAGAGTTGTTTCGCAAATTCCCATATCACAATACCGGCTGTCGTGGAGACATTGAGCGAATGTTTGGTACCAAACTGGGGTATTTCTATACATCCATCGCTCATATCCACAATTTCCTGCTTCACACCTTTTACTTCATTGCCCATGACAATGGCATATTTCTTTCCGGACTCTATATGCATATTCTGAAGCATGGTGCTGCCTTCCACCTGTTCGATGGACAGAATTGTGAATCCGTCGGCACGCAGACATTCCACAGCTTCACGAGTGGAAGGAAAATAATGCCATTCCACAGTGTCCTCCGCTCCAAGAGCTGTCTTATGAATCTCCGGATGAGGAGGGACGGCCGTGATTCCGCACAGGTATATGCCTGCAACCCGGAACGCATCTGATGTCCTGAATACCGATCCTACATTATACATGCTTCTCACTTCATCCATAACAACCACAAGCGGCATCTTGTCACTCTTTTTGAACTCTTCCACATTCATGCGGTTAAGTTCTGTTATTTTCAATTTTCTCATCTACTTATCTAAACATTGGGAATTGTAGTCTGAAATATTTTAAGTCCAAAACCCGGTGTCACCGCTATCACATAGTCAAACACATCCGACTGAAGGTTTTCATATTTCACCCATTCTTTATTTGCCGAAAAGAAATACAGTTCCAAAGGAATACCCTGGGGTGTAGGCTGAAGATGGCGTACCATAAATGTCATGTCTGTATTGATAAGCTTGTGTTGCTCTATGTATTTCATGAGATGTCTTCTCAGCATCGTCAGGTTCGTAAGATTCCCGCTATCCTCCTCTTCTTCAATCAGGCCGTCACGACGGTATCTGTCCACCTCCTCATCCGAAAGGAAATGAACAGTGTTCATATCTATGTTGACAGAGCGTTTCACTCTTCTTCCATCGCTTTCGGCCATTCCTCGCCAATTTTCAAAAGTCTCACTTACAAGAGTGTAAGGAGGAATGGTAGAAATTGTGTTGTCCCAGTTTCTCACCTTCACTGTAGTGAGGTTTACTTCAAATACCACACCGTTCACTCCATGCTTGTTCATTATAATCCAATCTCCCGGACGCAACATGTCATTGGCGGAAAGTTGGATACCGGACACGAGTCCCACTATCGTATCCTTGAAGATAAGCATGAGTATTGTGGCAGCGGCACTAAGTCCTACAAACAGCTCAAGCGGCGACTTTCCTATAAGTACACTGAATATGAATATAACACCTACAAAAATGACCAGTACCTGCATCATCTGGTAGATGCCCTTCAAAGGTCTTACGCGTGAAGCTCTCTTTGTTTCGCTAATTTTGTAAAGCGAGCCTATGAAGCTTGTTATCAGCCTTAGAGAAGATGCTATTATATATATTTCGCATATTTTTATCAGGAAAGACAGCAATATAGGTTTGTCCCAAAAGGCGAAAGGAAACAGCGTATATGCCACTATCGACGGTACTATATGGCAGAAATTATCCAACACTTTATCGTTGAAAAGCAAATCGTCCCAAGCTGCTTCTGTCTTAGCCACAATAGCCTTTATTGCCGGAACAATAAGCTTTCTGCAAATAAGGTCAGACAACCAAGAAAGAAGTACAATTACTACAATCCATATCAATCTTTGAACAAAAGTGACGTTTATTTGCGTCAATCCCATATCTACAAGAAAGGACGGTATATATTCTCTAAGTATATCCATTGCTTCTTTTATTTATTATGAACATTTATTGTCGACAATCTCAATAACGAAACAAATATAAGCATTTATATTGAGGATATTGAAAACAGTTCACAATTTATTTGATGCTATAACAAACCATTGCATTGGGTTTTATCCACATTTTTATCCACAAAAAGATTTTTTCGCAATCAACAATATTGATGATAAATATAAAAATCGTTGAAAAGTTGTTCATTATTCTGTCGATATTCATTATATCAACAAAATTTATAATCATATTATATTACTGATATATAATTAATTAAATATTTATATAGTCTTTGTTGAAAATGTTTTGTGCATATTGTCAATTAATGTGTTGGAAAATGTATTTATTGGAGGTTATAAACATATTAATGAACATGTTCAATGTACTTTACAATGATGGTTATAGACATCTCTTGATAATTATTATCAACATATCGCAACAAGGCCGGTATCCTCATAAACCGGCTTGGTTATCCCCATCGTCACACCATCTGCTTATCATAAATTTCAAGCCTTTTTTTGACTATCTGAAATGTTAAAATTCAAGGCCTCGCAGAATCGCGTAAAATCGTCCGAACCTTACCAAAGTTCCATTTGCGCGATTCTAAGACTGTTTTCAGGCCTTGAATTTGAAATGTAAAAATAATATAATTTACATTTTAAAAAGGAAACATTTATTCACATTCGCGCGTGCTTTGCCTGAAAAAAGAGTACGCTGAAAATAAATTTCGTTCACCTTGAAAATTTGTTTAAAATGCCTTTTAAAAATTTTTTCAAGGTGAACGAAATTTATTTTCAAGGTGAACGAGTTTGAAAAGGTGTGTTTTTCGGGCTAAAATTGGGTATTGCACAAATTGATTTCTTAAAAAGTCTAAATCAGATTTTTCAATGCCACGAAAAACAAAGATGGGTTTTGGTGGCGGAAAACAGGAATATTAGACAAGAATTTTTATAACTTACTGATTATCAACGCTTCCTATTTTTGTCCTTACATGTACTTCTTATACCTAAAACTGCACTGTTTTGTCAAAATATTATTTCATTGATTATCAATTATTTATCAATAAAACTTCAAAAAAATAAACAGTTGAGCGAATGCAAACGAATCTTAATTATGTTAATAAACTTCCGTTTGCAATGGGTGGACTTATCATAAAAAAGAAGGAAAAATGTCACTAAAAAATAAGCTGCTTTTGCAGTTGTTTTCACAGACTCCTCCGTCGCTTCGCGCCACCTCCCCTAACTTAGGGGAGGAGCCTAGTATGATTGCTGATGTAAATCCTGCGAGCAAGGTAACCTGGCTCCTCCCCTAAGTTAGGGGAGGTGGCGCGAAGCGACGGAGGAGTCTGTGAAGACAACCACTTACAACCATAAGATTTATAAGAGGTGTCTGTGAAAACACCTGCAAAACACAGCGAAACCAACCACTTACAACCATAAGATTTATAAAAAGAACCTGTGAATACATCCTACTTAAAATCCCAAGACAAATCTATAAATACATTTGCCCCAAAAACAGACTTTGTTGATAAATCACGTTGAAAACATAGCAAAACATATCGAAAACCCTGTTAATACTATGTCAACAGATTTCAATAACTTCTTCTTGTTTTTATCAATTATATATATATTCAATATGTTTACCAAAAAAAACAAGAAAAGTTATTGAAAGTTTCTGACATTGTTTGTACATACAAAACAGCAGTTAACAACATATCCAAATTATTAAAAATTTGAACATAACATGTTTTACACATGTTGTTCATAAACTTCAAATGCATACTGTATATCAAATGATTTACTATATCCCGAATGTTTATAATATGTTGGTAACCATACCGTCTCCAAACAATAACTTAAAAAGCAAATATTATTCCTTTTTATTTTCTACACTTTCGACAGCCCATCATTATTATCATAGATTTTTAAATTTAAAAGAGAGAAATAATATATATAAAAACAGGATGAGATGGTCACAGCAGAACCGTCTCATCCTGTTCCGTATTTCTCTCCGGTTTGTAATTGTCAGATCGAACTGAGTTGCTTTGCTACAACAAATGCCGTTGTCCATGCCGCTTGAAAATTGAATCCTCCGGTGACGGCATCGACGTCGAGCACTTCTCCTGCAAAGTAAAGTCCTGGACAATGTTTGCTTTCAAGTGTGTTAATATTGACAGACTCGATGCTGATTCCTCCACAGGTGACAAATTCTTCGCGGAATACTCCTTTGCCTTCAATCCGGTAAATGTCATTGATAAGACCGTGGACTATGCGATTGATTCCTTTCTTGCCTATTTCACCCCAACGCTTCGTTGCCGGCATTCCTGACTTGGTGATGATATATTCCCACAATCTCGATGGAAGATTGTACGGACGTATGTTGGCAAGAAACTTATAGGGGTTCTCCAATGCTATACTGTTTATATACTCGGCTACATCGTTCATATCCGTTGTTCCGCTCCAGTTTACAAGCAAAGGAGAACGGTATTCGTTGTCTGCAAGATAACGCGCGGCATACGAAGATAGCTTCAATATTGCCGGACCGCTCATTCCCCAATGTGTGACGAGCAGAGGACCACAACTCTTGAATTTTGTGTCGGGTATGGCTACTGTTGTATTTTCCACAACAGTTCCCATCAGTTCTCTCAATTGTGGTAACTTGATGTTAAATGTAAATAAGGAAGGTACAGGAGGTGTTATTTTATGTCCGAGCACTTCCAGCCATTGCAGCCCTTCTCGTCGCGGACTTCCTCCTGTGGTGACCACTGCGAAATCCGCCGTTTCTTTTGTCTTTTCAACCTCCTTTGTTGAAAAGTCGGAAGAATATTTACCTTTTTCTGTTTCGATGACAAAGTTTCCTTTTTCCGCCTTTTCTATTTTCGTTACTTTACAATTTGTACATATATTGATTCCAAGCCGTCTTGCATGCGATAAGAAGCAGTTTATTATACTGTGCGAATCCTGTGATTGTGGGAATACGCAGTTGTCTTCCTGAGTTATCAGTTTGACACCGTGTTTTTCAAACCATCTGTATGCATCTTCATTGTCGAACACATTGAATAGCCTTTTCATCAGCCGTTCTCCTCGAGGATAGACTGATTTCATGTCTTTAATGCCCTCAAATGAGTTTGTCACATTACACCGTCCTCCTCCGGACACTTCAACCTTCGCAAGGACTTTCTTCGCTTTCTCGAATATGGTTACATCTGCATCAGGGCGCATCTCCTTGATGTTTATTGCAAGAAAAAATCCTGCCGCTCCTCCTCCTATAATCTTTATCTGCATTGCTTGTTTTGTAATAACTTGCCCGGTCTGTTTTTTATTTGAATGTATGTCGATGAAAAAACTGACCGTATCACTGATTTTCAATAAACAGGGGTAGTGTGAACAAACTGTTCAACTATCGTGAGTTTGTATATGCCTCAAGGCATCGCAAATTTCGCAAGAATACTCGGTATCTGCAAAGATTTTGCAGGAAACCGACATATATCATACAGAATGTACGTTCTTGTTCCTTTTTCTATTTTATGTTGGAAAACATTTTGTTATATCACATAACTTTCGGAAATTTGCAGGATGAACAGCTCTTGTTTTTAAGAGGCTTTAAGAAAATAGATAAGTAACATAAAAATATATTTATGGCAGAAGAATTGGAAATTAAGGAGCTGGCGGATGTGATAGTCCGCTTCTCCGGAGATTCCGGTGATGGTATGCAACTTGCCGGAAACATCTTTTCTACGGTATCGGCTACTGTAGGAAACAGTATAAGTACTTTTCCCGACTATCCGGCGGACATCCGCGCTCCGCAGGGTTCGCTTACGGGAGTTTCCGGATTTCAGGTGCATATAGGTGCCGGACAGGTATATACTCCGGGAGATCTGTGTGACGTGCTTGTGGCCATGAATGCTGCCGCATTGAAGACACAATACAGATATGCCAAGCCGAATGCTACCATTATTATCGATACAGACTCTTTCGGCCCGAAGGATTTGGAGAAAGCCGCTTTCAAGACTGCTGATCCGCTGGCTGAAATGGGTATCGACAGCGACAGGGTGATAGCATGCCCTATCTCGCAGATGGTGAAGGATTGTCTTGCTGACAGCGGAATGGATGTAAAGGCCGTAATGAAATGCCGTAACATGTTTGCGCTCGGTCTGGTATGCTGGCTTTTCAGTCGCGACCTTGACGTGGCTTTCAATTTCCTTCGTGAGAAATTCGCAAAGAAGCCTGCTGTCGCTGAAGCCAACATAAAGGTGATTCAGGCCGGATATGACTATGGACACAATACTCACAGTTCTGCTGCGAATGTATATCGTGTAGAGTCAAAGGTGAAGGTTCCGGGAAGATATATGGACATCACAGGCAATAAGGCTACAGCATACGGTTTCATTGCTGCTGCTGAAAAGGCTGGCTTGAAGCTTTATCTTGGTTCTTATCCTATTACACCTGCCACTGACGTGCTTCATGAACTTTCAAAGCATAAGTCATTGGGAGTGACAACTGTGCAATGTGAAGACGAAATTGCCGGATGTGCGTCATCTGTAGGTGCATCGTTTGCTGGTGCTCTGGCTGTAACATCCACTTCCGGTCCGGGAATCTGCTTGAAATCAGAAGCTATGAATCTTGCGGTTATCATGGAACTTCCCCTTGTTGTTCTTGACGTACAGCGTGGCGGTCCTGCTACGGGTCTGCCTACAAAATCTGAACAGACTGACCTTCTTCAGGTGCTCTTTGGACGAAATGGCGAATCGCCGATGCCTGTAATGGCTGCTACTTCACCTACTGATTGCTTTGATTCTGCATATATGGCTTGCAAAATAGCTCTTGAGCACATGACTCCTGTGGTCTTACTCACTGATGCCTATATAGCAAACGGTTCGGGTGCCATAAAACTGCCTGACCTTTCTGAATATCCTGAGATAAATCCTCCGTATGTGCCTGAAGAACTTAGGGGAGAGTGGACTCCTTATATGCGTAGCGAGGAGACTGGAGTACGCTATTGGGCTGTGCCTGGACGTGAAGGATTTACACATATTCTCGGTGGATTGGAGAAGGACAATAAGACCGGTGCTATATCTACCGATCCGGAGAATCATGACCTTATGACTCGTTTGCGTCAGGAGAAGATTCAGAAGATTCAGGTGCCTGATGTAGAGGTGCTCGGCGATAAGGATGATGCAGAACTTCTTATCGTTGGTTTTGGTGGAACATATGGGCATCTTCATGCAGCGATGGATGAGATGAGGGCTGAAGGAAAGAAGATTGCTCTTGCTCATTTCAAGTATATTAATCCTCTTCCAAAAAATACTGCTGAGGTACTGAAGAAATATCCGAAGGTGATTGTTGCTGAACAGAATATGGGGCAGTTTGCCGCTTATCTCCGTATGAAGGTTGACGGATTTGTTCCTTTCCAGTTCAATCAGGTCAAAGGACAACCGTTTGTGGTCAAAGAAATTGTGGAAGCTGCATCCGCTCTTCTATAAGGTAAGTCGAGTGTGTAGCGGTCGGATACTGTCTGAAGTAAGATTTTTTTCATAAAATAAAAAAATATGAGAATAAGAGTTATAATAATGGGGCTCTTCATTCTTTTTTGATTAAGTAAAAAGTGTTTTTTTCCATGTAAGCACTTTATTCTTGACAATTAATTTTTGGTAAAATGTATTCAGTAAAAGATTATAAAAAAGGACAACCCCGCTGGTGTCCGGGATGTGGCGATCATTTTTTCCTTGCATCGTTGCACAAAGCAATGGCTGAAATAGGAGTTCCGCCATATATGAATGCTGTAATATCCGGTATAGGATGTTCAAGTCGTTTGCCTCACTATATGGCCACATACGGTATGAATACCATACATGGACGTGCCGCTGCCATAGCCACAGGATGTAAAGTGGCAAATCCTGAGTTGACGGTATGGCAGGTGAGTGGCGACGGTGATGGCCTTGCTATCGGTGGCAATCATTTCATACATGCCAACCGCAGAAATATCAATATAAAGATGATTCTGCTTAATAACCGTATCTATGGTTTGACTAAGGGGCAGTATTCTCCTACAAGTCCGCGTGGATTTGTCAGCAAGTCAAGTCCTTATGGCACGGTGGAGGATCCGTTCCGTCCCGCCGAACTGTGTTTTGGAGCTCGCGGACATTTCTTCGCTCGTGCTGTGGCTACAGATGCTCAAGGGACTGTGAATATACTGAAAGCCGCTCATGCACACAAAGGTGCTGCTGTATGTGAAATACTTCAGAATTGCGTGATTTTCAATGACGGTACTCATGAGAGCGTGTATTCAAAAGAAGGACGTGCAAAGAATGCTATCTATCTTGAGCATGGCAAACCAATGATTTTCGGCGAGAACAATGAGTATGGACTTATGCAGGAAGGTTTTGGGATAAAAGTGGTGAAACTTGGTGAGAATGGAGTGACTGTGGACGATTTGCTTGTGCACGATGCCCATTGTGAGGACAATACGCTGCAGCTTAAGCTTGCTATGATGGAAGGTCCCGACTTTCCTGTGGCTCTTGGTGTTATTCGTGATGTTGCAGCTCCTACATACGATGATGCTGTTACAGCTCAGATAGAGGAGGTGAAAACAAAGAAACCTTATCACAGTTTTGCCGAATTGCTTGAGACAAACGATATTTGGGAGGTGAAGTGACAATACGGCACGCACTCTGAAGAGGTGTGTTGTGTAGTCATTGCCTTTGTCCATAAAGGATGACGGATACGGAGTGTATATGTTCTGTATCCGTTTTTTTTCTGCCTTCGTCATCGCGTCACTCCAAAATTCTCATTGATGAGTTTCGCCCCATTCTTTGATGCCTTTTCATGAGTCATGAACATTGTCCTGCTCATGGCCTCCTTGTTTTGCGGAAGCTGTATCTGTATTGTCACGCTGGTCTGTGCAAGAGACAATGCTTTATCTATGCTCATTTTAATGTCTGTAAGTTTCAGCATCCTCTCCGGTTCACTTTCAATTCAGAATTACTCCCTCTTTTTATGTCTACTTGCGACTTTCAGTATCCTCTCTGGTTCACTTTCAATGCAGTGAAGCGGATACAGATGTGGGCCTCTATACCGTCACACGCTATCTATTTGTCATAAATTACGCGCTTTTCTTGACAATCTGAAATGTTAAAACTCAAGGCTCGCAGAATCGCATAAAATCGGCTGAACCCGACTGAAGTTCCATTTGCGCGATTCTGAGGTCGTTTTCAGGCTTCAATCCTTAATTGCAAAAATAATATAATTTATATTTCAAAAAGATATATTTATTCACACTCGCGTGTGCATCGCCTGAGAAAAGAGTACATTGGAACCAATTTTCGTTCACCTTGAAAATGTTTTTAAAGTACCTTGTAAAAAATTTTTCAAGGTGAACAAAATTTATTTTCAAGGTGAACGAGTTTGAAAAAGTCCGTTTTTCGGGCTGAAATTGGGTTTGCTCCAAATTTATTTCTTAAAAAATCAAAAATCGGATTTTTCAATGCCACGAAAAACAAAGATGGGTTTTGGCTGCGAAAAACAGGAGTCTTGGACAGGTATTTTTATAACTCACTGATTATCAGTATATCCTATATTTGTCCTTACCTGTACTTCTTGTACCTAAAACTGCACAGTTTTGCTGAAATAGTATTTTGTTGATTATCAATTGCTTATTAATAAAACTTCAAAAATTCGAAAATTGCTTATGCGTAAATGAATCTTAATTATGTTAATAAAACTCCGTCAGTTTAAAGTGAACTTAGTGTCAAAAAGAAAGAAGAAATGTCCTTAAAAAAGTCAGCAAATAAGGTTCTTCCGGTATTTGGAGTGATAAGATATGTATAAAATAAAAGCTGCAAGATATGTAGAAATACATGTCATCTTGCAGCCTCATTTTCTTATGTTCAGAACTTATATATTAATCCTTGATAAGATTCTTTCCTGTCATTTCTGCCGGTTGCTCCAGTCCCATGATATGGAGGATAGAAGGAGCCACGTCTGCAAGTATGCCATCACTTACAGTAGCGTTCTTGTTTTCTGTAACATAGATGAATGGAACAGGATTGAGCGAATGTGCCGTGTTAGGTGTGCCGTCCGCATTAATGGCATTGTCTGCATTTCCGTGGTCAGCAATGATAATTGTCTCATATCCTGTAGCCTTTGCAGCTTCTACGACATCCTTCACACAAGCATCTACAGCTATGACAGCCTTTTCGATAGCTTCATAAATACCGGTATGGCCCACCATGTCACCGTTGGCAAAGTTGACGACAATAAAGTCATACTTGTCTTCCCTGATGCTTGCAACGAGTTTGTCTTTTACCTCATAAGCCGACATTTCAGGCTGGAGATCGTAAGTGGCCACTTTGGGTGATGCGACAAGAGTGCGCTCTTCGCCTTCATACGGAGTTTCACGTCCGCCATTGAAGAAGAATGTGACATGCGCATATTTCTCAGTCTCTGCAGTATGAAGCTGCTTCAATCCCTTTGAACTGATGTATTCTCCGAGCGTGTTCTCCACATTCTCTTTAGGGAAGAGAATATGTACTCCTGTGAATGAAGCGTCGTAAGGAGTCATACAATAATATTGCAGACCCGGGATTGTCGTCATTCCCTCTTCCGGCATATCCTTCTGGGTGAGTACGATAGTAAGTTCCTTTGCGCGGTCGTTACGATAGTTGAAGAAAATCACCACATCGCCTTCCTTTATGCGTCCGTCTACATTGGCATTTACAAGCGGCTCCATAAATTCGTCCGTATTCTTGTGATCCTCAGAATCGCTGTCGTAGCAACTCTGTACACCTTCTACCATATCCGTGCATTTACGGCCCTCTCCGTTTACAAGCTGGTCGTATGCGATTTTTATGCGGTTCCATCTCTTGTCACGGTCCATTGCATAGAAACGTCCGATGATGCTTGCGATATGTCCTACATTCTCGTCACAATGCTTCTGTAAGCCCGCGATAAATCCTTTTCCGCTCTTAGGGTCTGTATCGCGGCCATCCATGAAACAGTGGACATAGGTATTCTCTATACCGTAAATCTTGGCAATGTCGATAAGTTTGAACAAATGGTCAAGAGAAGAGTGTACACCACCGTTTGAAGTAAGTCCCATAAGGTGGATGTTCTTGCCGTTGTTCTTGGCATATTCATAAGCTGAAATAATTTCCTTGTTCTTCAGGATGCTGTTGTCGGCACATGCACGGTTAATCTTTACGAGATCCTGATATACAACTCGTCCGGCGCCTATATTAAGGTGACCCACTTCTGAGTTACCCATTTGTCCGTCAGGCAGACCTACGTTTTCACCGCTTGCTTGAAGCTGTGAATGAGGATAATTGGCATTGAGCGAGTCAATGTAAGGTGTAGGAGTATTGAAAATAACGTCCCCTTTTCCGTGGGACCCGATTCCCCAACCGTCGAGAATCATCAAAAGAGCTTTCTTTGCCATAATAGTTTATGTTTATATAGTTATTTACACATATACTTATGTTGTATTTCCGGAATGTTTCCACCGCAAAGTTAACAAATTGCAATGAAATAAATTGAAATGAAACAGTGAAAGATTTGACATTGAGGTCATTTCTTTACAATGGATGTCTGTGGATTGCGTAATCCGCTGCCGCTTACATAGAAAGCCTTTGCGGTTCCGAACTTCAGATAGAAGTCTATCCGCATCGGCAGATGATTGAGGTCGTCAGTGATAAAGAAGCGCAGTAGCTCCTTTTCCTTCTTTTTTTCCTCGTAGTCCAGAAGAGAAAATACAAGACAACGGTATGTCATGTCATCGTTGGCTTTGAAGTTTTCTGTTCCCCTGAATACAAGTACTTGTTCTTCCACCTTCTTTCCTGTAGCCATAGGGAAGAGTATTTTGTGTCCGGGCTTATATCCGGCTGTATTGAAAGAGCGCGCGACAGAGAGTATGCTCAACATGTCATAATTGCATGCAGACGATTCATGTGAATTTTCCGACCAGTTGCCGTGACGGTCAAGGTACTTCTGCTTTACGCAGCTTTTGTTGTTCGGATATGAATACCATACTTCATCGACGGTATAATGTTTTCCTTCGGTTGCGCCTTTGCGAAAATACAGCGGTACGAGGTCAGGAGTCATATGGCTCATAAGGGTGTCTTTCATTGGAAAGACGGCATTGCACCGTTTGTTGCCCATGAATATGAGGTCCGTGCGCAACGATTTCTGTCCGTTATAGATGGAAGAGACTATCTTGTAGTGTGCCGATCCGGCTTTTATCCATATAAATTTCCAATTGAAATACAAGTCGTATGCAAGCTGTTCCCCTGCTTTGAAGGCGAGATTCTCATGCTTGCATTGTGCTTGTATACATAATGAAAGCAGAAGCAAAAATGTAGTTGCGATTATCTTCATATTCCGTTGTTGTAAGTTTTTTGCAGAGCCTTTTGTCGTTTGGCCGCTTATTTCTTACTGTTTTTTCGTTCTGCATTGCGGTTTTTTACAGTCTTTTCCTTGTCCGGCTTCTGCTTGGTTATTTTTTCCGGCTTCTGTTTCGGTATAGGTGTGGCGGCAATGTTCCATGTCTGTGCCACTTCCCACATGGCACGCAAATTCAGTCCGCCAGGATAGTAGTACACTTCTTCTGCTTGTTCGTGTGTGTCATAGTTGCCGGTATCCCACACTCCGTTGCCGTTGCGGTCATAGAAGAGCCGCAGGTAATAAAGTCCGGGACTGATGAAATAGAAGTCTGCCTTTCCATTGGTGCTCTTGACGGTGCTGACCACCTTGTCGCTTCCGTCCATGAGCTGCACTACGGCTGAACTGTCTGCATTCTGTAGGGTGACAAACAGCGAACTGTAGGAATCGAGCGATTTCACCTTTATGGACTTTTTGAATCCTTCAGAGCGCTTGCCGTAGATGTTGACGAAGGCTCCGGTATCCACTACAAGTTCGTAGGTCTTTTCCGGTTCCCATTCCGCGTAAAATCTGTATGACATAAGTTTGCCGGGCAGTTCCTTGAAGATGAATTGCCGTGGCTCCCTGATAGTGTCTATTTTCTCATAAAAATGAAAACACGACATGTCAATGGTGTCGATAGGTTCCGGAAGAGTGATGTCTATATTCTTGTTAGGGTCGAGAGAAGAGCTTCCGGAGGTTTTCACGTCCATAAATACTTCAGGCATAGGTGGGACAACAATGTCCTCTTCATCGTCTTCTTTGGCACGTTTCTTCTTTTTGCCTTTATTCTTGTCCTTTATTGTCTCTTTTTCCGGTTTCTCAAGTTTCTCTGTATTTCCGTCACTGTTTGTTTCTGTATCCGACAGTTCAGTGTTTTCCTCATTCTCCTCTTCGTCTTTCTTTTCTTTCTCCTCTTTCCGTTTAGCCTTCATGGCATTTTTCTGCTGCTTTTTGTATTCTTTCGCCCATTCTTCAAATGCCTCTTTCTTTTGTTTTTCCATTTTCTCTTTGGAAACTCGGGAAGCGAGATACATTGTGTCTGTACGTAGCGTCAATATACCTGTTGTGTCTGTGAAATAATACGTCATCGCCATATTCAAGGTGTCGATATTGTATATGAGCGAATCTTTTATCCAGTAAGTCAGAGTGTCCTTATCTTCGTTGGCATCAATGATGAAGGCATTGGCTTCATCGAAGTTGAGTCCTTTAATCAGAGGCAGAGTATCTGAAGGCGCTGTAAAATAGATGGAAAAAATATGAAGCATGGGCCGTTCGTTTTTCAGCATATAACGGTCCTGCACCTTTTCCTGGAATGCGAGTAGCACAATATCATCCGGATAGAAGTGCGTGTAAGGGGTCATGACGATAGAATCGTAGTGTATGCTGTCGTGCCATACTGTGTCAGGACGTATGTCCGGTCTGCTCGACGGAGATATGATGCGATCGCTAAAAGCCAGCATTTCACTTCTTTGGTCGAACATGAAATTCTGGTTCTGGTCGTTTAAGGCAAAAACCTTGTATCTTCCCGGTGCGATGCCCTTGATGATGAAATGGCCCCGGCTGTCTGTCCGTGAAATCCTTTCAAAAGGTTTTGTTCGGAATATGCTGTCCGGAAATTCCAATTCCGTAGTGTCTGCGTCAGACACGGAATCGCTCTTGTTGTCGAGCGAATATAATCCGACAAGCATACCTTTTATAGGTTCAAGGTTCGATGCGTCAAGTACATGTCCCGACACTTGAAATGTGTCGATTCTTTCGCCGGTAGAAAAGGTGAAGGCATAATCTCCCATCGGGTTGCCTTCATTGTTGTCCTCTATGGCATCTGCAAAATCTATTGTATACGTAGTGTTCTTTTTCAGCGTATCGAGCAGTGTGACAGTTATCTTCTTTCCCGAAGCTGATATCTCCGGCTGTTCCTTCTGTGGAGGCGATACGACCACCTTTTCCGTTGCGTTCTCCAACTTCACATTCTCGTCAAATTCAAGTACAATCTTTGATGTGTGAGAATTTGATGAACCATACTTAGGCGATGTGCGTACGATTTTCGGTGGAGTTTCATCGTATGGACCTCCGTCGGGAGTGCCTATGTTTGCACATGCGGCAAAGAACAGCGTTGCAAAAAAAACTACAAATATATATGATTGCTTTTTGGTCATAGAGTTTGGATATTGGATCCGGTGAGATGTCCGCCTTGTTTTTTTCTACAGAAGTTCCAGCAGTTCCTCAATATATTCCCTGCTGTTGCTCAGTCGTGGAATCTTGTGCTGTCCGCCGAGTTTGCCTTTTCCTTTAAGCCATTCGTCAAACAACCCTTTTCTTGCCACGATTATTTCCAACGGCTGCAGAGTGATGTTCTTATGGCGCTTTGCTTCATAATCAGAGTTGATGGCTTGAAGCGAACGGTCGAGTATTGTGGCGAACTCTTCCACTGAGTCCGGCATTTTGGCAAATTCTATCATCCACTGGTGACGGCATTTTGCATTTGCATCCATGAAGATAGGTGCGGCTGTATAGTCTTTCACTTGTGCTCCCGTAGCGATACATGCCTGTTCAAGTCCTTTCTCTGCATTATCGACAATAAGTTCCTCACCGAAAGCATTGATAAAGTGTTTGGTACGTCCGGTGATGACAAACTTGTAAGGATTCTTTTGGGTGAATTTGACCGTGTCGCCTATCATGTATCTCCACAGACCGCATGTAGTGCTGATAATCATTGCGTAGTTGACTCCGGTCTCTATACCCCATAACGGAACAACCTCCGGATGGGGTTTGTCTATCTGGTCGAGAGGCATGAACTCGTAGAATACACCATAGTCGAGCATCAAAGTCATGGCCGGATCGTTCAGGTCGGTTTGTATTCCGAAGAACCCTTCGCTTGCATTGTATATTTCCATGTAATGCATGTTCGGCAGCTTGATGATTTTTTTGTACTGTTCGCGATACGGAGTGAAAGCCACACCGCCGTGGAAGAACACTTCAAGATTCGGCCATATATTGTCGAGAGTCTTTTCTTCGCTGATTTCCAGAATGCGGTCGAGTACGGAAAGCATCCACGACGGCACACCGCTGATGTTGGTCACATTTTGTGTCATGGCAGCGCGTGCTATCTTCTCCCGCTTCTCCTCAAAATCAGCCAGCAACGCTATCTCCTTTTCAGGGATGCGCGTCAGGTTTACTGCTTTGGGAATGTTTTCTATAAGTATGGCACTGAGGTCTCCTACGAGACTGTCCGGTGTGTTCAGGTTAGGAGAATGGCTGCCTCCGAGAATGAGGCTCTTTCCGGAGAACATGCGGCTTTTCTTGTTGATGGCAAGATAGCTTGACACGCAGTCTGTTCCTCCTTTGTAGTGGATATTTTTCAGTCCTTCTCTGCTCACGGGGATGAATTTGCTCTTGTCGTTGGTGGTTCCTGAAGATTTTGCGAACCACTTTACTTTTCCGCGCCACAGTACGTCAGACTCTCCTTCACGCATTCGTCTGATGTATCCTTTCAGTTCCTCGTAAGTATTTATGCCTACATTTTTTGTGAATGTAGAGTAGTTGTCGATATTTGCATAATTGTGTCCGTGTCCCCACTCTGTCTGTTCTGCTGTGTTGACGAGATGGCGCAAGACCCTGCATTGTATTTCTTCCCCTTCCGTAGCATATTTTGCAATAGCTTTTTGTCTTGCGGAGAAATAGAACCTGTTCAAAAATCTTGTTGAGTTCATCGTGGATAATTATTTGGGCAAAGATACGACATTAATCTGAAAAGGTTGCTACTCGAAGATTCTTATTTTTAATATGTTTAAGTTACATCAGACTACGCAATGAAGAAGTGAGGGTTAATAATGTAATATCAGTTGTTTTTTTGCTGTTGTGTTCACAGACTCCTCCTGCAATTTCTGTGATTTAATGCTGATGTCTTTGATAGTGACGTTTCTTCTTTCTTTTTGATACTAAAGCCACTCGTAGAGGATGGAATCCTGTTAACACAATTAAGATTCGTTTACACTCTATTGATAGCTGAAATTTTGAGATTTTACAGATAATTTATTGATAATCAGTAAAATACTATTTCAATAAAACTGTGCGGTTTTAGATATAAGAAGTATAGATAGGAACAAAAATAGGATATACTGATAATCAGCAAGTTATAAAATTTATTGTCCAAGATTCCTCTTTTTCGCCACCAAAATCCCTCTTTGTTTTTCGTGGTATTGAAAAATTCAATTTTGATTTTTTAAGAAATGAATCTGGGCAACATCAAATTTCAACCCCAAAAACGGACCTACTCAACTTCGTGCACCTTGAAAATAAATTTGGTTCACCTTGAAAATGTTTTTAAAGAGCCTTGTAAAAAATTTTTCAAGGTGAACCAAATTTATTTCCAGCGTACTCTTTTTTCGGACAAAACACACGCGAGTGTGAATAAATGTATCTTTTCAGAATGCAATTTATACTATTTTTACATTCTCGGTTCAAGGCCTGAAAACGGCCTCAGAATTGCGCAAATGCAACTTCGGCAAGGTTCGGCCGATTTTACGCGATTCTCGGAGCCTTGAATTTTAACATTTCAGATTGTCAGAAAAAGCCCGTAATTTATGACATTTTTGTTTTTACAGACTCCTCCGTCGCTGCGAATACAATAGTAAAACACAGTAAAAACAACAGTTTACAACCATAAAAATATCCGGCATACAGAATCAGGATTGCTGTATACCGGATATTTGAAAACGACAGGCTGTGGATTTTGTACAGTCTATTAAATGTCCTTCAGTGCAATGGATTCCTTTTGGAAATCAATCTGAAAGACATCATGACTCAGTTTGCTGTTATTCTTCAAGAATCTTGCATCCTTCGCAAGGCTTCATCTGCTTGAAGAAGTCGTTGCCTTTGTCATCTACAAGAATGAATGCAGGGAAGTCTTCCACTTCAATTTTCCAGATGGCCTCCATGCCGAGTTCCGGATATTCCACACATTCGATGCTCTTGATGTTGTTCTGTGCGAGGATAGCAGCCGGTCCTCCGATACTTCCGAGGTAGAATCCGCCATGCTTCTTGCATGCTTCTGTAACCTGCAGTGTACGGTTGCCTTTGGCAAGCATAATCATGCTGCCTCCGTGGCTTTGGAACAGGTCTACATATGGGTCCATCCGGTTTGCGGTAGTCGGTCCCATAGAACCGCATGCCATTCCTGCCGGTGTCTTTGCCGGACCGGCATAGTAGATAGGGTGGTTCTTGATATAGTCTGGAAGCTCTTCGCCCCGGTCAAGACGCTCTTTAAGTTTGGCATGGGCTATGTCGCGGCCGACAATGATTGTTCCGTTGAGTGACAGACGGGTAGATACAGGATACTGGCTCAGTTGCTTGCATACTTCGCTCATCGGGCGGTTAAGGTCTACACGTACCACATCGCCTTCTCCCGCTTTGCGGAGTTCTTCAGGAATGAGTTCGCCCGGATTATCGTCCATTTTCTCAATCCATATACCGTCCTTGTTTATCTTGCACTTTATGTTGCGGTCGGCAGAGCAGCTTACTCCCAGACCTACCGGACAGCTGGCGCCGTGGCGGGGCAGACGGATGATGCGCACGTCGTGTGCCATGTATTTTCCTCCGAACTGTGCACCGAGACCTATCCTATATGCTTCCTGAAGCACTTGTTTCTCTAACTCTACGTCACGGAATGCACGTCCTGTCTCATCTCCTGTTGTAGGGAGATTGTCATAGTAGTGGGTAGAAGCCAGCTTGACGGTCAGCAGATTCTTTTCTGCTGATGTTCCGCCGATGACAAAGGCAATGTGGTAAGGAGGGCAGGCCGCTGTTCCGAGGCTCTTCATCTTTTCAATCATGAACGGGATGAGGGTAGACGGATTGAGCAGTGCTTTGGTTTCCTGATAGAGGTATGTCTTGTTTGCCGAGCCTCCTCCTTTGGTTACGCAGAGGAAACGGTATTCCATGCCTTCTGTTGCTTCAATGTCTATTTGCGCAGGAAGGTTGCACTTGGTGTTGACTTCTTCGTACATTGAAAGTGGGGCATTCTGTGAATAGCGCAGATTTTCCTCTGTATAAGTTTTGTATACACCTTTAGCCAAAGCCTCTTCATCGCAATATCCTGTCCATACATGCTGGCCCTTTTCGCCGTGGATGATGGCTGTTCCTGTGTCCTGGCAGAGTGGGAGCTGTCCTTTGGCTGCAACTTCTGCATTGCGGAGGAATGTGAGAGCCACATATTTGTCGTTGTCGCTTGCTTCAGGGTCGCGGAGAATCTTGGCAACCTGCAAGTTGTGTGAACGGCGCAACAGGAACGACACATCGCGGAATGCGGCGTTTGCCATTGCTGTGAGTCCTTCCGGAGCAATCTTGAGAATAGGTTTTCCTTCAAATTCACTGACGCTTACATAGTCTTTCGTAAGCAGATAATATTCAGTATCGTCCTTCTGTATCTGAAACATGGGGGCATACCGAAATTCTGGTGCTTGAGCCATAATCTTTAGAATTAAGTATTTATGTTATGTTTGATAGTCTCTTATCTTGCAAATGTACATTTTTTATTCTGCTTTATGAAAAAAGATTGAAAATTTGTTGCGTAATTTCAGCACGGTATTTTTTGCTCTTTTTTTATTTCTTTACAGAATTGTACCGTTTTTTAATACCCGAATATTTCTTCCGTTGTCACGCGATGAACTGTTCCGATCTTTTCCAGCAGTTGCATGTCCAGCTCTTTTTCGTCTCCAAGGATCAGGTATTTGTATTTGCGGCCTTTGACATTCTTTTGTTGGAAGTCGATGACATCATCAAGTGTCATGTCCTTCACCTTGTTGTAGATGTCTGCGTTGATGTCGTGGTCGAGTCCGAGTTTGCGGGCTTTGTAGTAGCTGTTCAGAATAGCGGACTTGATGGTGCGTTCTGTAGCGAGGCGTTTAAGCAGGGATTCTTTGGCAAGAGGGAATGCTGTTTCTGATACAGGCATTTGTTCGATAATGTCGTTGAATACCTTGATACAGTCGCCCATTTTGTCGTTCTGTGAGATAATATACGTATTAAAACTGTTGGCCATACCTTTGCGGCTTGGAGTCTTATACCATGCCGATGCACTGTAGGCGAGTCCGCGTGATTCGCGAAGCTCTTGAAAAACAATGGAACTCATGTTGTCACCGAAGTACATGTTGAAGAGAGACAGCTGCGGAACAAGTGACGGGTCATATACTTGTCCGTTGTTGGAATACATCGTCATGTATATGTTCTTGGCTTCGTAAGGTGCGATATACACAGCTGTCTCCTGAGTCTCTGCCGGAACATAAACATTGTCGTCGGAAGCGGACAGAGGTTTCTTTGCCATCTTGTGTTTTTGGGAGATGAGTTTGATGACTTCTTTTTCTGGTTTGGGACCATAATAAATGATGGTCTGCCTGTAATTGCTCAAGTTCTTCATTCTGTCAAGCAAGGCCTGTGGATCTGCTTTTTTCAGCTCGTCCTCATTCATTATATTGGTATACATGTTGTTTGGTCCGTACATGCCCCATTGCCACAGACGTTGGAAGTTGGTCTTTTGTTTGAGTTTGTCCATTTCTCTCATCTTCAGTACATCCGAAACGTAGTTGGCATATACATCGGCATCGGCTTTGGCGTCATTTATCCATTCCTCACACAGCTGCATGGCTTTTTCCATGTTCTCCGACAGTCCGCTTATCCTTATTTGTGTGATGTCTTCATTCACATTGATGTATATGTTGCAGGCTATATGGTAAAGCTCTTTTTGCAGTTCTTCCGCCGATTTTTTTGAGGTTCCGAGAAGGTCTGTATAGTCGGCCGCAACCGACAATTCGCGGTCGTTTTTGTTTCCGTGGTCGAAAATGTAAGAAAGGTTGAAAAGTTCGTTGGTTGTATTCTGCTTGTACAGAAGTTCGTGGCCGCCTTTCAGTTCACATACATTCAGGTCTTTTTTATAGTCGATGAAAACCGGTTGTATTGGTTCCACAGTTGTGGTGGTAATATTCTTGACAAAGTCGCTTGTCTTGTCTCGGTTCATTTCTATAGGCGATATGGCCGGCTTTTCCATCTTTTTCTCATTCGGGTCTATGCCTTTGTGCTTGTAGATGCAGGCATAGCCGTCTGTGAGATATTCTGAGGCGAAACGTATAAGATCGGCTTTGGTTATTTTTTCAAGCCGTTCAAGTTCTTTGACTTTATCTTTCCATTCGATGCCGTTGGTGAAAGCGGATACAAACATGTCGGCTCTTGCCTCGTTGTTTTCCAGCTGTCTCATGTAATCCAGTCTCAGATTGTTTACAATGGCTTCAAGGAGTGTTTCGTCAAATTCTCCTTTTGCAATCTTGCGGATTTCTTCAAGCATCAGGTCGCGTGCCTCTTCAAGGCTTTGTCCCTCTTTGGGATATGCCATAGCCAAGAACATGGAATAGTCGCTGAGTCCGCAATCGAAAGCTCCTGAAGCGAGCACTTTCTGTTGCTGGTTGAGGTTAAGGTCGAAAAGTCCGGCTTTGTTGTTGCTGACGAGTTGTGACGTAATCTTCAGGAAATCGTAGTTCTTGTCTTTCTGTCCGGGAAATCTCCAGCCTATGACCACCATGTCTGCTTCCGGTCCGTACACATCTTTGTATTGTGGTGATGTGATAGGTTCTTCTTTCTTGAATTGAAGCACCGGAAGCTGTGGATTAGGTTGCCAGTCGCCAAAATACTTGTCTATGAGAGCCACTGTTTTATCCATGTCAAGCTCACCGCTCATGCAGATGGCTGTATTATTAGGCACATACCACTGTTTATAATAGTTTTTGATGTTGGTGATAGAAGGATTCTTGAGCTGTTCTTGAGTGCCCAGTACCGTTTGCGTGCCATACGGATGATGAGGGAAAAGCATGGACATTATTCCTTCAAAGAATTTTTCCTGATCGCGGGTAAGCGAAATGTTTTTCTCTTCGTATACCGCTTCCAGTTCTGTATGGAATCCTCGTATTACGTTGTCCTTGAAACGATTGGCCTGTATTTTTGCCCAGTTCTCGATTTCGTTTGAAGGAATATCTTCTGTATAGCAGGTGACATCTTCGCTGGTATAGGCATTCGTACCGTTTGCCCCTATATGTGCCATCAGTTTGTCATATTCGTTGGCTATTGCATATTTTGAAGCTTCGTATGATAGGCTGTCGATATGGTGGTATATTGCAATTCTTGCAAGCGTGTCTGTGGTATGCCTGTATTTCTCAAAGCATACCTCTATGCTGTCGAGCAGCGGTTTTTCCGCTTCATAGTTCCATGTGCCGAAAGAGCGTGTTCCTTTGAACATGAGGTGCTCAAAGTAGTGGGCAAGTCCGGTTGTCTCTGCCGGATCGTTCTTTCCGCCTACACGTACAGCGATGTAGGTCTGTATGCGCGGTTGGTCTTCGTTCACTGTCAGGTATACTTTCAGTCCGTTGTCAAGCGTATAGATTCGTGCTTTCAGCGGATCACCGTCGACAGTTTCGTATTTGTACTGCTTTTGTGCAGTTGCTGTCGCTGCTGCTAACAACATTACGGCAGACACATACCAGTGTTTTAAGTGTCTCATTGTGTTCTGTAGTTTATGTTTATAAATATATGGATTTTGTTTGCCTTTTTTCGATGGTTATGGTGCGTTATCATCTTACTTCGTCGATAAAATCTCTCAACAGCTGTTCCTCTACATCACCGAGGGCATATTCTTTTTCTGCATCATCACGGATCATCTTCAACCACCATGTATAAGCCTCTTCTGCACTTCTGTGCCAGTTGTCCATGTCTGTAGACCTCTCTGAGTCGCTGTTTGTGTGGCCATGCATAAGCATCAAAGCATAGTTTGATGCGTTCTGTTCATATTCTGTGTTTATGCCTTTTAATACAGCTGTGGCTTCATCGGAAGTGGTGACGGTTCCTTCGGATATGTCGTTTACAAGGGCGTTGATTTCCGCTTTAGGGGCAATCATGCCGCCGAGGTCCGTCCATTGGTCAATCGGGTATGCATCGTGTTGCAGATACTTGTCGTCGCTGTAATCTGTTTCTTGCAGCAGGCCTTTGTTCTGTTTCAAGACAGTATGGATGAACAGCCGTAGGGCAATGTCGTATAATTTTAGTCCGCGAATCAGTGCTGTACGCTTTATGTAACAGTTCTCATACTCATATTCTTCAATATCTTCGCCTTGCTGTGTGGCCAGGTCCCGGAGCAGCCTGATTCCCTCTGTGACTGATTGTGCGATATAAGGGTTGGGAAATGAAAATGTGATGATGTCGCGACGTGCGGACAGCGGACGCATGTCGCGTTTGCTCCATTTCCTCACATCTCGCCATGTGCCGACGGTCTTGAGATTGATTCCCGGCACAATATAGGTTTTCCCGCCTTGTGCGATGATGTAGGAAAAAGGAAGATTCGGAATGTCCGGATGCTGTATCACTTTGCCCATTACCATAGAGAATGCACCGATGTGTGCCGGCCAGAGAATATGGCTTCCGGATGCAGTCTTTGTTCCGCGCTCAAGGATGCCCCAATGTATCGGTCCCATTTTGTAGGCATGATTGCTTTGGTTGGTGGCGGAACCGGCATTGTAGAATGAGAACTGGCCCCCGATGAGCAGTGTGGACTTGTGGTGTGAAGTGGAAAATGGACCGCAGAGCGCGGCGCATGCTTCTCCGTTGTCCATATACGAGTTGGCAAAGAACAGCGAGCTTTCGGCAGAGAAGCCTTTCCCTATATGGACGGATTCACCGATGAAACAGTTGTCTGTCTTTGCACCGTCTGTAACGGTTGCCCCACAGGCTACAACCGTGTTTTCCACGATGACATCTGCTCCTATATATGTAGGTGCGTCTTCCGTACTTAATATTGTCGCTGTGTTTATCCGGCTTGCACCGGTGATTTCACAAGCCTCTCCAATAACGACATTGATGATTTCTCGTGTATGTAGAATACGTGTGTTGCATCCGATGGTTCCGTGTTCCATGATGGGATGTGCCGCAACTTCACAGAGGGCCATTCTTCTTACACTTTCGTGCTTAAGCATAAGACACGCAAGCTGTGCCGTCAGTTTGTCATAGATGACCACATTCCCGTCTCCTCCTTCATTGAGTACAGAGATGACATTGCCGTTGCCGAAACTTGGTGTTCCTTGTGTGGATATGGTTCCGACATCGGAAATGTAGCATCCTTCGCAAACGTCATATCCGGATATATAGCTTCTGACATTCTCTATCAGGCAGTTGTCGCCGATTTTGACGTTTCTCAGTACGGCATTTTTTATGCCGCATCTTTTCAGAAAACCTTCTTCTGCTTGTATTGTTCCGTAGAGTGAGCCTATCTCCACACGTCCGTAGAAATCCACATTTCTTATGGCTTCTGTCCGGAACTCGTCTTCAGACACAAACACTTCCGTCCAGTTTTCTGCCGTACAGCCTTGTTCTTCAAGAACAGCTATTTCAAAATCAGTTAGGTTGCGCATGGTATATTGGGATTTTGAGATGTGATAAAGTGTGGATGATGAGGCTTGGAAATCTTTATGCAGAGACTTGGTTTGCCGTTTTTCCGTTAATAGGATTCAATATGCATTTCCGTCGACATCATAGTTCTGGAACAGAAAATCGTTGTAAGGATATTTCTGCACATGGAGCTCTTTGATTTTCTTGTACAGCCTCTCCTTTAGTTCCGGTATGTGCGTGAGTTTGGCCGCAGAGATGAAGAAGCAGTCTTCACCCAGTTTGGCCATCCATGTACGCATAAGCTCGTCGAGAGTGATGTTTTCCTTTGTGCGAGGTGTGAGGTCATCTTCGTCCTTCTCTATCCATGTGTAGGCATCTATCTTGTTGAAGACGATCATGCTCGGTTTGTCGCTTGCACCGAGATCTGCGAGTGTTCTTTCCACAACGCCGATTTGTTCCTCGAAGTCGGGATGGGAAATGTCCACAACGTGCAGGAGCAGGTCTGCTTCGCGCACCTCATCAAGTGTCGACTTGAATGAATCGACAAGATCTGTCGGTAATTTGCGGATGAACCCAACCGTGTCGCTCAGCAGAAAAGGCAGATTTTCTATTATGACCTTTCTCACTGTCGTGTCGAGGGTGGCGAAAAGCTTGTTCTCTGCAAACACTTCGCTTTTGGCGAGCAGGTTCATCAATGTCGATTTGCCCACGTTGGTATAGCCCACGAGGGCTACACGGATAAGGCGCCCCCTGTTCTTGCGCTGTGTCGTCTTTTGAGTGTCAATCTCCTTCAGACGCTCCTTCAGCAGTGCCATGCGGCCTCGGATGATACGCTGGTCCATTTCAAGCTGCGTTTCTCCCGGTCCTCTCAATCCCACGCTTCCTCCGCGCTGCCGTTCCAGATGGGTCCAGAGCCTCGTCAGACGAGGAAGCATGTATTTGTATTGCGCCAGTTCCACCTGCGTCTTGGCTGCGACAGTCTGTGCTCTCATGGCGAAGATGTCGAGAATCAGCGATGTACGGTCGAGGATTTTCACCTGTAAAGCCTTTTCTATGTTCCTTATCTGTTTGGCCGTCAGTTCATCATCGAAGATTACCATTCCGACAGTTTCCGGAATGTCCATCTCTTTCGGGTCCGTTATGCCGAGTTCATGGTATCGGTCACGGGCTTCATCGGCTGCATCCTCCTGCTCCTTTATATATTGGTGGATTTCTTCAAGTTTTCCGCTTCCGATGTATGTCACACTGTTCGGGCCTGCCACTTTCTGTGTATATCGTTTGATGACTCTCGCTCCGGCTGTCTCTGCCAGAAATTCAAGTTCATCGAGATATTCGTTCGTCTTTCTCTCGCCTTGCTGAGGGGTTATCAGACCGACGATCACGGCTGTCTCTACTTTTGCTTCTGATATGACAAATTCTTTCATGTTATGGTATGTTTCCGTGGACAAAGATACATCATAAAAAACAAAAAAGTAAGAGGCTGTTTGTTTTTATGGATATGAATTATTTTATTTCTTCCATTTTGAGCCTTGTTCCGCCTGTTTCTGTCAAATTTATCAGTCCGACTATCACTTGCAACAAGGCTGACGTCCTTATAAACCGGATCGGTTGTCCCCGCTTTCGCACTATCTGATTGTCATAAATTCCAAGCCTTTTTTTGACAATTTGAAATGTTAAAATTCAAGGCTCCGAGAATCGCGTAAAATCGACCGAACCCGACCAAAGTTCCATTTGCGCGATTCTAAGGCCGTTTTCGGACCTTGAAGTTCAAATGTAAAAATAATATAATTTGCATCTCAAAAAAAGATACATTTTTTCACATTCGATTGTGCTTCGTCTGAAAAAAGAGTACGCTGGAAATAAATTTCGTTCACCTTGAAAATTTGTTTAAAAGGCACTTTAAAAATATTTTCAAGGTGAACAAAATTTATTTTCAAGGTGAACGAGTTTGAAAACGTCCGTTTTTCGGACAGAAATCTGGTATTGCACAAGTTAATTTCTTAAAAAGTCTGAATCAGATTTTTCAATGCCACGAAAAACAAAGATGGATTTTGGCGGTGAAAAACAGGAATATCGGGCAAGTAATTTTATAACTCACTGATTATCAACACCTCTTATTTTTGTCACAACTTGTACCTTTTGCACCTAAAACTGCATAGTTTTATAAAAATAGTATTTTGTTGATTATCAATTATTTATCAATAAAACTTCAAAAATTCGACGATTGACAGAATGTGAACGAATATTAATTATGTTAATAAGGCTCCGTTTTCTATGGGTGGGATTTGTGTCAAAAAGAAAGAAGAAATGTCTTAAAAAGACTCTGCTGTTTTTGCTTGTGTCTTCACAGACTCCTCCGTCGCTTCGCGCCACCTCCCCTAACTT
>CAZKOB010000025.1:0-29479 GCA_964554265.1 uncultured Bacteroides sp.
TCTTTTCACCTCACGAAAGATAGTCTCGGTCTTGGCTTTCTTAGAGGAAATATAACAAATTTTATCGGGTGTTTCAGAAAAAGAAGTACTTTCTGCGTCAGAAATGAGCTACTTGAAACTTGAAACTTGAAACGCAAATCAAGGCAAAACACTGCAAATGGTACAGTTGCTAAATCATTACCTCTAAAAACAGGTAATTCTCCCAAAGTCCCTTGACCTTTTTATTCTGCCGGTATGAAAATCCCATGATTTTATGTACTTTTGCAGTGTAAAATGATTTACATTCTCAACTATACGGAAATATGGACAAACAAAACAAGGAAGCAGATGGTATAGAGGCAAATGGCAAGATGGCTTCGTCTCGCTCACCCTATACAGACATGGGGATTATTCTGGCGATAAGCGTATTCATCACGATGCTGGTAAAGGGGCTGATCTTCGGATTCACATGGAGCGGAATCGTAATGATCGTCCTATCCGTAGTGTATCTCAGCACGTATATGATTTGCCGACAAAGAATTAAAGCCATGAATTTCTCCACAACGGCATTTATTCTTTTGTCCTTCCTTTCTGTCTGTATCGAATTTACATCCAACAAGAACATCCGTCCGAAGATGCCGGTCTTTCATGGAGCCGAAAATGACACTGTACCAATGGAAGACGATCAGATTCTCTTTGTTGAAGAACCGCCCTCGCCAGCTGTCCAGAAGACAGCAGAAGATTCACTGACTGAGATACAAGACTCCACTGAAATCATATCTGACGCTGACAAGATGCGTATTTCGGAAGAGCATGCAGACAGCACAACGACAGATACACTATTATAAGTCCATAAAAACACAAGCAATATAGCAAAAATCCGTTGCAAGTCTATCTTTGCAACGGATGTTCAGCCGGAAACGTCAGACATTCCCGTTCCTACAGGAATAGAGAGGAAATGAAATATCCTCCCTACATCCTTCCCTGTCCTATTTTACATTATTATACATCTTCTCCTTAAGCTCTTTGATAGCGTCCGAAGCAATGTACTCATCATACTCCATAAGTTTGTCTATCGAACCATTCGGAGTAAGTTCGATGATGCGGTTGGCCACAGTCTGGATAAATTCATGGTCATGGCTCGCAAACAACACATTCCCTTTGTAAAGCTTGAGGTTATTGTTAAATGCCTGAATCGACTCCAAATCAAGATGATTCGTAGGAGTATCCAGAATAAGGCAGTTCGCATTCTTCAACTGCATACGAGCTATCATACAGCGCATCTTTTCTCCTCCGGAAAGCACGTTCACCTTCTTCAACACTTCCTCACCGGAGAAAAGCATACGACCGAGGAATCCCTTGAAATAAACATCATTACCTTCGCCGAACTGCGAGAGCCATTCAACAAGATTCTTGTCACTTTCAAAGAACTCCGTATTGTCTACAGGCAGATATGCTGTAGTTATGGTAACTCCCCACTTGTAAGTTCCCGATTGCGGTTCACGATTGCCATTGATAATCTCAAACAATGCTGTCATTGCACGCGGATTATGACTGAGGAACACTATTTTCTCACCTTTCTCCACAGTAAAGTTGAGATTATCGAACAACACCGTTCCGTCTGCATCGACAGCCTTCAGGTTTTCCACTTCAAGAATCTGGTTGCCCGGCTCACGGTCTATCTGGAATATTATGCCCGGATACTTACGTGTAGAAGGTTGAATCTCCTCTACATTAAGCTTCTCAAGCATTTTCTTGCGACTTGTCGTCTGTTTGCTCTTCGCCGCATTGGCAGAGAAACGTCGGATAAACTCTTCCAGCTCCTTCTTCTTCTCCTCAGCCTTTGCCTTCTGGTTCTGCGCCTGGCGCAAAGCCAACTGAGAACTTTCATACCAGAAGCTGTAGTTTCCGGCAAACATGTTAATCTTTCCAAAGTCTATATCCACGGTGTGAGTAGACACTGCATCCAGAAAGTGACGGTCATGACTCACCACCAGCACCGTATGCTCAAAGTTCGCCAGATAGTCCTCAAGCCACATCACGGTGTCAAGGTCCAAGTCGTTGGTAGGCTCGTCAAGAAGAAGATTGTCAGGATTGCCATAAAGAGCCTGTGCAAGCATCACTCTCACTTTCTCCTTTCCACTGAGTTCGCTCATCATCTTAGAGTGCAGGTTTTCCTTTATACCCAGTCCGCTGAGCAGAATAGCGGCATCGCTCTCCGCATTCCAGCCGTCAAGCTCCGCAAACTTCTCCTCAAGCTCTGCCGCCCTGATGCCGTCTTCGTCTGTAAAGTCCTCCTTGGCATAAAGGGCATCCTTCTCCTGCATAATCTCCCACAAAACGGAATGCCCCATCATGACTGTATTTATGACTGTGCAATGGTCATACTTGAAATGGTCCTGAGAAAGCACTGACAAACGCTCGCCCGGTCCAAGGGTTATTGTTCCTTTAGTCGATTCAAGCTCACCGGATATGGCTTTCAGCAATGTCGATTTACCTGCTCCGTTGGCGCCTATGACTCCGTAAATATTTCCATTCGTAAACTTAAGGTTCACATCCTTATAGAGAACCCTTTTACCAAACTGGATGGCCAGATTTGAAATTGTTATCATATTATATTCAAGACTTTATTTTTTCATTACATATAATTGCTGCCGGATATTTTCAGTAAACAGACGCACACTCCAATACCCAAAACACCTTCACCTTACCGCGACGCACAGCAGCAAGAGTCCTGCAAAGATACAGCTATTTTTCCGCATAAAGAGCACGGGAACGCATAAATAATATTATTTCCCGGCCTCTAAGGAATCCATACCGGATAAGGCCTTCAATCACTTCTTCGCTTTCGGCAATCTGTCCACCTGTATATTCATCATGGCATTCCACAGGCTGTACCGGGCCTCCGGATTTATCGTCTCCAGCTGCCGGAACACCTCGTTCATGGTTTTCCGCTTCGTCACATCCTCATACGGACACACCGCTTTCTGTTTCCTGAACCCCATGTCTTCCGCCAGCGCACTTATGTCGTCTTCATGCACAAGACACAGCGGACGGATTATCACAAGCTCATAATTCCTCAACGCAAGCATCGGAGGCATGGTGCCCATAGCTCCCTCAAACGTCATGTTCATCAACAACGTGGTGATAATGTCATCCTGATGATGCCCGAGAGCAATCTTGTTGAACCCATGCTTCTCTGCAAACTCAAACAGTACCTTGCGCCTGTTCCATGAACACAGGAAGCACTTGGTGCGCCTGCCGTCCGTCTTCTCGTCGAACGACGCATGGACGACATGGAGCTTCACCCCATGCTCGCGACAAAATCCGTCTATATATTCCGTGTCGGTGACGTATGGAATATTGTCCATCACCACATGCACCGCCTCCACTTCAAAGCGCGGCTTGAATATCCGGCTTCTTCTTGCAAGCAGACGCAGTAGCATGAGCGAATCTTTTCCACCGGAAAGGGCGACAAGAATCCTGTCCCCATCTTCCAGCAGTCCATAGTCGACACACCCTTTGTTAAATAATTTCTCAATCTTACGTTCTGACATATCTTTTTCGTTCGCAACTCCTCCGCCTCTCACAGGGGAAAGCGGCAGAAACACAGCTATTCGCCGAGGACATATAGTTTGTGTGCGCCTCGTCCGATGAAAGTTATCCCACTGTTCTTATCGGCCCTGAACTCCTGCAATTCGCAAGTGGCACAAGTACGCGAAAGCCCGGTGAGCGACATGTAATCGGCCACTCCCATGACGGCATGTCCGCCAAGAAAGTCCTTCGCCATCTCCAGACGTTCCTCCTTTGTCGTCTCCACCTTCTTAATCCTTCTCACCCCACTGCGTTCAAGCTTGCACAGCAATCTCGTGTTCACCACCAGCCTCTTGTCTGCCTTGAACCTTATATTCTTCACCTCTATGCTTTGGGCATTCCTTTTCGGTTCGTCCTCGTCTGCCGTATCCCTATCCTTGTCCGCCTTCATGCCGAGCGACGCGCTGAAGGTGCCCAAGCCGTCGACCTTGACCGTATACCCTCGTCCGATATATTCAGCCAGCTTGTCGACCACCCTTGCCATCACGTCCTCCACCGTACCACGGTTGATATTCGCGCCTCCTCTGCTCATGTCGTCCACGAAATCCTCCCATGCCACCTGCCTGAAGCGCTCCATCTTAGGATACATCACCGTTTCGCCGTCTCCGCGAACATCGTTCATTTCTCTCATTACATACTTTGCCATACAATTTGTCGTTTTAGGTTATTTTATCAGGTTACTTTCCAATGTTCCGATCATGTCAACTCAGGTTTTCCGCCGCCAGTTTCACAAAAACAGCCACACTGTTCTACAAATATAATAAAACCGCCACAAATAACCAAATTTGTCGCACTGTTTTTTACAACCTGCACTGCTGATTATAAAATCGGCACTGTAGTTTTTACAATCAGCACTGCAGATTTTATAATCAGCAGTGCTGATTTAAGAAATCAGTGCACTATTTTCATCTTTATAGCACAGGCAAGAAAAGTTTGCAGCGAAGCAAAGTGAAATAACCAATGCCTGCCGGAGAAAGGTTTGCCGGCCCCCAATAACGCAAACAATCCGTTTTAGGACAAAACAACAGCCACAAAGTGTTAAAAGCTTATTTTTTATCTGAAGAATAATTTATACAATAAAAAACAAATGCATATCTTTGCCACCGGAAATTACAACAAAACTTAAATTAATACATTATGAAAATCCCTTTGGCTACATTATTCGTCTTTTTTGCGTTTTACCCTTGTTTTGGACAAGAGTGTTATGATGATTGCAACGATTATAACGCTGCAGCAAATACGGTTACAGACAAAACGGATAATCCTAATGGATACAGGACATACGCTTTCATTTCAACGAGGCATCCTGTAGCAGAATTTGAAACAATACTTCCTTTCGCATACGGATATGATGAAACACAACCCATAATTGCTATGGCTCAATTGGAATGGTACGTAATACCTCCTGAAGAGATAACAAATTCAGGATATATGATTGAAGGCTTAGAGTTTTACGTAGGCCCTACAATTGAAGAAGATGCATATTCGCGACAAGGACATGTATTTAGAGTAAACTCTTCCACAGAAGAGGGTGAACTTAGCTGGTGCGGATATGGAGTACCTGTACTATATATATATGTTTCATATTATAGTACAGATGGAATAATATATGAGGACTTCATACAAACAACAGGAAGACTTCAATATTACAAATAAATTCATATACTAACTTAATACTAATTATTTATGAGAAAAATTTACTCGTTAATTACAGCGATGTTGCTTGGAGGCTTTTTAGCTTCAAATGCGGCAAACACGACCGTTACATTGTCAGAGGAGACTTTGGCTCATCTGGAAAATTACAGACTTACCAAGCTGTATGATTTCGTTTCATGGACATACAATGGCGAAGCAATGTCTGAGTGGAGATGGAGCGAGACTGCTGCAAGTTTTAAAATCAACAATTATGCAGGACAAGGAACTGCTGTTTTCCAAATCACCACAGAAGAGTTGAACAACCTTTATCTTCAAGCTCCGGGAAGCGGCGGCCAGTATCCACGTACCATCGCATCAGAAAACGGCAAAGCCTGCGGTATTTTCAATGGTGCCAATGGAGGGCGTATATTCTCTATAGGTGATCTAAAAGCAGGAATGGTTGTTGTCCTTCAAGGCGGAACAAACGATGCCAACAAGCCATGGACCCAAACAATCCTCACCTATACAGACAATGTAACCGAACTGACAGATTCAGTCCATACTGTTCAGGAAGCACAAGACAATGACGGAGACGGAGAAGCAGACGGCACAAACGATGGATATAACTATTACCGCATCGAAAGCGACGGACGACTCGACTTGTCTCTTGAACGTTCAAACTGGATTGCAGCTTATGCCATATTAATCGACAAGAATATGGCGGAATACGTTGAATCTCCTATCCAAAAGTTGAAAAAGGTTGAACACGCTTATCGCAAGATAGAAGTAAAGACATCCTCATCTTCTTTCGGCAATTCTGTAAAAACATATTACTCTTTGGATGGTAGCGACCCTATCAACATGCGCGACACAGACGTAGAACTTCGCAAGGACACTACTTGGGTAAGAGATGAAGAAACGGGTGAAATCGTCATCGACGAAAATACAGGCAAGCCACAGATAGACCACGTAGACATCGTATATGTTCAGGAACCAGTTCAGGACGATTCAGGAGAATGGGGAGACTGGATATATGAAAACGAAATTGAAATCTCAGATGGCGACGATGAAGACGGTGACGGATATGTTACGGTAAAAGTAGCATGCATCACAGACGAAGGTGTAATGTCATCAGTTTCATCTGTAACTTATTCTGTAGGCGAAATAACTCTCAACACTCCTGTACTTACATTGGTAGGCATGAATGAAACATCACGTAACTACCAGCTCAGTTGGCCAAACAACACTCTTTGCGAAGAAGACTACAGCTTCACATACGAAACAGACGAAGGCGATGCTGGAGATATGGTTATTGGCGATGTCATCAGTATAAAATCAGGCATCACTGTTACAGTAAGTGTAGAAGGATATTCAGATGGTATACTTGTAATGGGTGAAGTAGAACGTCAAGGAATATCATACACTCGTAAAAATGCAGAACTTGCAGAAGAAGGAAAGCACGACTGGGACTTCCAGAATTTGTCTGAAGACATGGTCAAAATATTCAATCATGAAGTAGTAGACTATTACTATTCGTTGGTTTATGATGGAGAGGAAGTTGTAGACACTATTAAATATGACGCAGAGAAAGTAGATGCCGGTGAAATAGAAGTACCGGATAATGTAGAAACTGCATACAAATATTATGGATGGAACGATCCTGAAGCAGGTAGATACCGTGCTACACTTCATGTAATTGTTGACACACTTGTAAATGAGGAGACAGGTGAAGTGACAACAAATGCTTATTATGACGAAGATAAGACAGACGTATTCAACGGTTTGACTATCAACTGCCCTCCAAACGCTGCAAACAACAGCACTATATTTATGTATACAAACACAGATCTTGGTGCTTATTTCATGTCAAAGCCAACTATTGCTGTAAACAACACTGTATATGGTGAATATGTAGTAATGGGACTTGGACAAGGTGGTTCTAACTATGTTGACAGAACATGGAGCAGTTGTGAGATGAACGAGAATCCAGAAGGTCCATACGAAACAACTCTTGCCGCTTCTATCCATGTATTCTACATCGATATATACACTTCAAACGAACTTCCAGATGTAATAGAGAAGGTTGAAGGCAACAGCGCAAACTTCGCAAATGTATACTCTATTGACGGTCGCATAGTACGTGCTAATGCAAATGTCGGCAATGCACTCAATGGACTTGCAAAGGGTATCTACATCATGAATGGCAAGAAGTATCTTGTAAAATAAGATTCTTTCTGAACAGTCGCTGTGATTCTTGACGGTTCACAGAGAGACACACCGACACGGAGTTTTTATTGTCCGGACCATACGGATGCAATAAAAGCTCTGTGTTTTTTGTGCGGATGCAGGATGGTGCTCTCATAAAGTTAAGCTATTTCCCCTTTTTCCTTATTTTGTCTTAACTTTATGTCATTAATACTTCTTTTTTTCAAAAGATTAGACATCCACTTATTTTTTTTGTAATTTTGCACAGTTTTGACATTTTGAGTAAAGAGAAGAACAACAAAAGAGCAAAAAACATAAATAATGCTTACACTAAAAGTTATTACAGAAGAGACCGAGAAAGTAATCAAAGGTCTTGAAAAAAAGCACTTCAGCGGTGCAAAAGAGGCCGTGGAGAAAGCCATAGCCATCGACAAGAAACGCAGAGAGGCACAGACAAAACTTGATGCCGCATTGGCTGAAAGCAAGAAATATGCTGCCCAAATCGGCGGTCTGATGAAACAAGGAAAGAAAGAAGAGGCAGAGGCAGCAAAAGCAGAAGTTGCCAAACTGAAAGAATCGATAGCCAATTTGCAGGCAGAGCAGAAGAATGCAGAGCAAGAACTTGAAGCACATCTGTGCACCATACCGAACATACCTAACGACGATGTTCCGGAAGGTGCAGGTGCAGAAGACAACGTAGTGGTAAAGGAAGGCGGAGTCATCCCTGAACTCGGTGAAAATCCTCTTCCGCACTGGGAACTCGCAAAGAAATACAATCTCATAGACTTCGACCTTGGAGTGAAGGTAACGGGAGCCGGATTCCCATTTTATATCGGCAAGATGGCACGTTTACAGCGTGCCCTTGAAGCTTTCTTCCTCGAAGAAGCACGCAAAAGCGGTTATCTTGAAGTACAACCGCCATTGGTAGTGAACCAGGCTTCAGGCTATGGTACAGGACAGCTTCCTGACAAGGAGGGCCAGATGTATCACTGCCAGCTTGACGACCTCTATCTTATTCCGACCGCAGAGGTTCCGGTAACGAACATCTTCCGCGATGTGATTCTTGACGAAAAAGACCTGCCAATCAAGCGCTGCGCCTATTCAGCCTGTTTCCGCCGCGAAGCCGGAAGCTATGGCAAGGACGTGCGCGGCTTGAACCGTCTGCACGAATTTGACAAGGTGGAGATTGTGCGTATAGACACTCCGGAACATTCATACGAATCGCTGAAGGAAATGCTTGCACACGTGGAGAGCTTGCTTATAAAGCTTGAACTCCCATACAGAATATTGCGTCTCTGTGGCGGTGACATGTCATTCACAAGTGCCATCTGCTACGACTTTGAAGTATGGTCGGCAGCCCAGAAGCGCTGGCTTGAAGTAAGTTCCACCTCAAATTTCGAGAGCTATCAGGCCAACCGTCTGAAATGCCGTTACCGCCGTGCCGAAGACAAGAAGACCGCACTCTGCCACACCCTCAACGGTTCGGCTCTTGCCCTGCCGCGCATCGTTGCCGCCCTCATGGAGAACAACCAGACCCCACAGGGAATACGTGTGCCAAAGGCACTCGTTCCGTACTGCGGATTTGAATATCTAGATGACCAGAACTTCTAAGCAGAGAACTGTCCTCCACAGCAGGTTTCCAATATCTAACATTCAAAAGCAAAAGAACGATGAATAAAATCATAAAGAAGGAACAGTTTTCAGAAAAAGTGTTCAAATTTGAGGTAGAGGCGCCACTCATCGCAAAATCCCGCAAAGCAGGCCACTTCGTCATGGTGCGTATCGGAGACAAAGGTGAGCGCATGCCACTGACCATTGCAGACTCAGACACAGAAAGAGGCACCATCACACTTGTCGTACAGAAAGTGGGATTGTCATCCACCAAACTGTGCATGCTCAACGAGGGCGACTACATCACCGACGTTGTGGGTCCGCTCGGACAAGCCACACATATAGAAAACTTCGGAACGGTGGTATGCGCTGGCGGTGGCGTGGGTGTCGCTCCTATGCTCCCCATCATCAAAGCCCTGAAGGAAGCAGGCAACAAGGTTGTGTCCGTACTTGCCGGACGGACGAAGGAACTGATTATCCTTGAAGACGAAGTCCGCAAATACAGTGATGAAGTCATCATCATGACCGACGACGGCAGTTACGGCCAGAAAGGTGTGGTGACAGTCGGCATAGAACAAGTCATACAGCGCGAGAAGGTGAACAAGTGCTTTGCCATCGGTCCTGCCATCATGATGAAATTCTGTTGTCTGCTCACAAAAAAATACAATGTGCCTACGGACGTTTCGCTCAACACAATCATGGTTGACGGAACAGGCATGTGTGGCGCATGCCGCATCACAGTCGGCGGAAAGACACGCTTCGTATGTGTAGACGGACCGGAGTTTGACGGTCATGAGGTAGATTTTGATGAGATGTTCAAGCGTATGGGTGCATTCAAGCCGGCCGAACTGGAAGAGATGGAACACTTTGAAGACCACCTGAAGAGCCATGCTTCCGAATGCCGGCTCAATGTGAATCAGGAGAAGTCAGAGATAGTGGCATCTATGACAACAGACACTCCTCTGAGCGAACTTACCGACAGGAAAGCCCCATGGCGCATAGAGCTTCAGAAGAGCATGAAGCCAAAGGAAAGGACCCGGATAGAACGCTGTGTCATGGGAGAGCTCGACCCCGTATACCGTGCGACAACAAGAACGGAAGAGGTGAACACAGGACTTACGAAGGAGCAGGCCATGACAGAGGCCAAACGCTGTCTCGACTGTGCCAACCCTTCATGTATGGAAGGATGTCCGGTAAGCATCAATATCCCTTCATTCATAAAGAATATCGAGCGCGGACAGTTCCTCGAAGCAGCCAAGGTGCTTAAGGCTACATCCGCACTGCCTGCCGTATGCGGCCGTGTATGTCCGCAGGAGAAACAGTGTGAAAGCAAGTGTATACATCTGAAAATGGGCGGAAAAGCTGTTGCCATAGGCAATCTGGAACGTTTCGCTGCAGACTTTGAACGTGAAAGCGGAAAGACGGCTCTTCCGGAATGTGCACCAAGCAATGGCATCAAGGTGGCAGTGGTCGGTTCAGGTCCTGCCGGACTGAGCTTTGCCGGAGACATGGCAAAATTAGGCTATGACGTGACGGTATTTGAAGCACTTCATGAAATCGGCGGAGTATTGAAATATGGTATTCCTGAATTTCGACTGCCTAATGCCATCGTAGATGTAGAAATCGACAATTTGGGCAAGATAGGCGTGAATTTTGTGAAAGACTGCATTATCGGCAAGACAATCAGCATCGCTGACCTTGAGAGACAGGGCTACAAAGGCATCTTCATCGCATCGGGAGCCGGTCTGCCTAACTTCATGAACATACCGGGAGAGAACTGCATCAATGTTATGTCGTCGAACGAATATCTGACTCGTGTCAACCTCATGGATGCTTCTAATCCGGAGTCGGACACCCCTATCAACAATGCAAAGAGCGTGATGGTTGTCGGCGGAGGAAACACAGCAATGGACTCATGCCGTACAGCAAAGCGTCTCGGTGCCGAACGCGTATTCATAGCCTACAGAAGAAGTGAGGCAGAAATGCCGGCACGTCTTGAAGAGGTGAAGCACGCCAAGGAAGAAGGCATAGAGTTCCTCACACTGCACAATCCTATCGAATATATTGCGGATGAGAAAGGTGCTGTCAAGCAGGTTCGTCTGCAGAAAATGGAACTCGGCGCACCGGACGCAAGCGGCCGCCGTTCGCCAGTACCTGTAGAAGGAGCGATAGAGACTATCGACATCGACATGGCTATCGTTGCAGTAGGTGTATCCCCTAATCCACTTGTTCCAAAGTCTGTCGAGGGACTTGAACTCGGACGCAAGAACACGATTGCCGTCAATGACAAGATGCAGTCGAACATTCCTGCCATATTCGCAGGAGGCGACATTGTGCGCGGCGGTGCCACTGTCATCCTTGCTATGGGTGACGGACGCAAAGCTGCAAAGAACATGGATGAGATGCTCAGGCAACAGGCTTAAAATAACTTATCCGACGCGCATGCTCTCAGAGAGCAAAAGATATGTATCAGCAACTTCAGCCCCACGCATGAAGTGCACTCCCCAAAAAACAGACACGTAATTTTTGGACTGCACTTCAAGCAAGGGGCTGAAGTTTTTTCTTGACTTCGTTACTTTTTTCGGCTTCGTCATTGCGTACTCTTGCATGATTCCAATGGATGTATGTATCTGATTTTCACTTTTTGAAGTGAAAATCAGTTGCTTTTGCAGGTGAACATGCAGTCTGTCTCTGTGACATTTCTTCTTTCTTTTTGACACCAAGTCCACTCGTAGCAGACGGAATCCTTTTAACATAGTTAAGATTCGTTTACACTTAGTTGATTACTGATTTTTTGAAGTTTTATTGATAAAAGACTGACAATCAAGAGAATACTATTTCAATAAAACTGCGCAGTTTTAGGTGTAGGAAGTATAGGTAGGGACAAAAATAGGATATACTGATAATCAGCAAGTTATAAAAATGCTTGTCAAAGATTCCTGTTTTTCGCTGCCGGAATCCATCTTTGTTTTTCGTGGCATTGAAAAATCCGATTTTGATTTTTTAAGAAATCAATTTTAGCCAACATCAAATTTCAGTCCGAAAAACGGACATTCTCAAACTCGTTCACCTTGAAAATAAATTTCGTTCACCTTGAAAATGTTTTTAAAGTGCCTTTTAAACAAATTTGGTTCACCTTGAAAATTTATTTCCAGCGTACTCTTTTTTCAGACGAGACACACGCAAGTGTGAATAAGCACATCTTTTATTAATACAAATTATGTTATTTTTATATTCGAGATTCAAGACCTGAAAATGGCCTTAGAATCGCACAAATGGAACTTTGGTAAGACTCAGCCGAATTTATGCGATTCTGCGAGGACTTGATTTTAACATTTTCAAATTGTCAGAAAAAAACTTGAAATTTACGACAAGGCAAATAAGATAAGAATATTTTGGTGACACGATGACGAAGTCTGGGTAAGTAATGCAAAATTATTTTTTTTGCTGTGTTTTCACAGATTCCCTTTGTAATTCTTATGGGTGTAAGATGGTGTTTTCACAGACACCCATAAGAATTACAAAGGGAATCTGTGAAAACAACAGCAAAATCAAATGATTATTTATAGCAATCTCAAAGCACAACGGCTTCGTTCATGACGAACAAGAGTTAAAAAAAGAATAAAGGTAAATAAAGGGAAGATTGTCACTCAATATTTCAGATAGTTTTTCTTACTTTTGCAAACTGAATGTATTGAAAACGATAAAGAAACAGTAAAAACATCCTATTATGAAAAAATTAATGTTTGCCGTAATGATTGCTATGCTTCCGGCTGTAGTCAGTGCACAAAGTGAAGGCTTGTTTGCAAGAAAAAAGATAAAGGCACAACAGGACATGTCTGCATATATGCAGGGAGCAGTACCGGAAGAAAACGGTAAAGTTGTTTTCCGGAAAACAATAGCAATTCCGGGAAAATCAAAGAAAGAGATTTTCCAGAACATCCAGCAATGGGCAAGCCTACGTTTTCAACCGGAAGTCGTACATGGAGAATGGAATGACCCTGACTTCTACAAGAACTATGAATATGCCAAGGTAAAGACTTCTGACGAGAGCACAGGCACAATAGTATGCCGAGGAGACGAGGAAGTAGTATTCTCCAACAAAACGCTTTCAAAGGATTTCTGCAGAATGAACTATAATCTTGTTGTTGAAATAAAAGACAATGAGATTTCGGCGACAGTCTCCAACCTGTCATACAGATATGCACTCACAGAGACTCCGGAGCGCATTGCTGCTGAAGACTGGATTACCGACAAAGAGGCTATCACCAAAAAAGGACAGCTCATGAGGATAAGCGGCAAGTTCCGTGTAAAGACCATCGATATCGTCAACGAATTGTTTAAAGAAATAACGGATTCAGCGGCAAAATGAAAACAGAAGACATAGACAAAGTTATCGCTGAAGCTTTGGAGGAGGAGAAGCGGAGCAGAAAGGGCAGACGGCACGGATACAGAAAGAGCCATAACGCAGCAAACATACGCAATGTGCGCAAAATACTGAACATATTGTTCATGCTTGGCTTCATAGTGGCTGTCATCATCTATTTTGCATGTCCGGAGAAGAGGATGCTGTTCTTCTGCGTCGGTTTCGGCTCCATGCTGCTTAAGATAGCAGAGTTTTGTCTTAGATTCATGTTCTGAGAAACAAGTATTCTCTCAGTCTGAAAAATTACGAAGCATAGAATTTATGGAGCAGCCGAATGATGCCGCATTTTGAAAAGACGACTAATCAGGCGACAAACAAAATCCATAAATTATGATTCGTAATTTTTGATTTATACAAACACAAAATACCAACCTTAATTATAAGGTCCACAATATTTGTCACATCCTCAATGGCATCAAAAACAAACAAACATAATGCAGGACGGATTGTAGCAATGTTATTTGCAATCATCAGTCCGCTGACACTTCATGCACAGCGTATAATAGGTGAACTGGAAAGCAACAGCGACGGAGACATGATGTTCGGCAACGACACAACAGACCTTGACAGTAACGGCAAAAAGAAGAAGAAGAAGTTCGTACCTGTAGACATTCATTCATGGACCATAGACGAAATATACGGATACAGGACACCTATAGATGTAGATACCCTGCACCACCAATACCAGAACAATAATCTGTCGGAAGGCCTGAACGGACATTACAACCATTTGGGCAATCTCGGTTCACCGCGACTGTCACGCATCTTCATGGAACGTGACGCCCAGCCCCAATTCATCTTCGCCTATCCTTTCGACCAGTTTCTGACAAAGACGGAAGAGTTCCGTTTCTACAACACGAAATCTCCGTTCATGAACCTCGCATACAACTTCTGCGGTTCAAAAGAAACAGGTGACGACCACTTCAAAGCGATCTACACCAACAATGTAAACAAGCTCATAAACTTCGGAGGTATATTTGATTACATGTACGGACAAGGATATTACGGCAACCAGTCTACTTCCTTTATGAATGCCACAGCTTTTGCCTCGTATACGGGCGAAAGATATAATCTCCATTTCTATTATATGCACAACTATATGAAAATGGCAGAGAACGGAGGCATCGAAGATGAGATGTATATAACAAGACCGGAGGACCTGTCGCAAAGTTATAGTACCAATGACATCCCTACCAAGCTTGACCAAACATGGAACAGACAAGAGCATGACATCATCTTCCTGAACCACAAATACAATATAGGATTCACACGTACAGAAGGTGATTCAACAGACATGCACGAAGTATTCGTTCCGGTGACAAGCATTTTCCACAGTCTGAAAATAAAAAAAAACACAAGAAAGTATACAGCATACGAGACTCCGGAACATTACCATTCTTTTATGTACCTGCCCGGCGATTCAGCGGACGACTGTACCAAGCACCTTTCGGTGAAGACGATTGCCGGATTGTCATTATGTGAAGGTTTCAACAAATGGGCAGCAGCAGGTCTGAATGCATATATAGGTTTTGAATATGACAGATTCATACTTCCGGACACAGTGCCGAGTACAGACTTCGGCAAGCTGGAAAGGGGAAGACTGACCCAACTCAAGGAATCGAAAAGTAATGTGCTCATTGGAGGACAACTTATAAGAACACAAGGGAAAAGTCTGCACTACAATGTTGATGCAGAATTTGTTGTCGCCGGAAAAAATGCCGGTGATTTTGAGATAGAAGGACATGGAGAACTGAATATTCCTTTATTTAGAGACACACTGCAACTGGCTGTAAATGCCTATCTGAAAAATGTAACTCCCGGATTCTACTACGGTACATTCCATTCTAAACATGCATGGTGGGACAAAGAGACTGAAAGAGAAACAAATACACGCATAGAAGGCCAGATAAGTATGCCGAAGACAAATACAAGAATGACAGTCGGAGTCGAAAACATCAAGAACTATACTTATTTCGCCAACAACGGGACACCTTATATAGAGAATAACATCACGAAATATTCGAATAATGTCATTCCTATGCAGTATGGAAACAACATCCAGATAATAAGTGCCAACCTTTTGCAGAACTTCAAATTAGGCATATTCCATCTGGACAATGATATCACATTCCAAACCTGCACCAACAAGGAAGTCCTGCCTCTTCCTACAATATCGCTCTATCACAACCTTTATATCACCTTTAAGATCGCCAAAGTGCTGAGCTGCGAATTCGGGGCAGACATGAAATATTTCAGTGAATATTATGCTCCGGACTATTCACCAGTAATAGGACAATTCTGTTTGCAGAATCCTGACAACCGCATTAAAATAGGCAACTACCCTCTAATCAGTGTATATGCAAACTTCGACTTAAAGCGTACTCGCTTTTATGTACAATATTATCATGCCAATCAAGGAACAGGAAGATACTTCTGGGCTCCGAACTATCCTATGAATCCGGCCGGAGTGCATTTCGGACTTAGCTGGAACTTTTATGATTGAATCCATTCCACTAAAGGCACACAATGACGAAGTCAGAGCAAGTAAAGCAAAACAAGTTGCTTTTTTAATGGAGGAGTCTATGAAGAACATAAGCATTCGGTAAACTACAGCATTAAACCTTTATATATAACAATAGCGACAGTAACTATAAACCAGATCGTTGCAGTCGCTATTGTTTGTTGTGAACCTATATATTGCAGTGAGCACTTAATTGCCGGATTCCTCCTCTTGCTTTGTCGATACACTTTCCGGATGCTGCAGCTTCCATTTGTGTGGAAGCAGATCCAATAACTGCTCGCAGGCAGCCTTTTTATAACAGGGTATTCGTACGATGACATCATTCAGACAATTCCTCGGGGTGACATCGTGTGCCTTGCAGGTAGCAAGCAGGGAACATACGACCGACATGTTAGCGCTGCCTCATGGTTGCCGCAGAAGAGGTAATTCTTCAGACCTGTACTTGGTGAAGAAACACGTGAAGACATGGCAATGGCAACGGATGGCAAAGAGGACGTGTTCAGCATAGCCTCCAAACCTGTCAAGGTCTGTCAGAACGCTAAAGCCAAACGATGCGCCATGGGAAAGGATGATTGGGAACGCGCCCCTACAATGGGGTTACTGCGCGTCGCAAGGCATGCACTACTATGGATATAAACTCCACACAGTCTGTGGAATAAGCGGAATAATCCACCCTTACGACATGACAGCGGCCAATGTTCATGACCTCCGTTATTTGAAGGATGTGCAGTGGGAGTATCACGGCTGCCTTATGCTCGGTGACAAAGGATGCCTCAGTGAGGAGATACAGCAGAACCTTTTCGATGCAGCAAACATCACCCTTGAAGTTCCATATCGGTTGAATCAGAAGAATAGACCATCCTTCTGACATGTCAAATTCCCCGCACTGATTTCTACAATCAGCACTGCTGATTGTAAAAACTACACTGCTGATTATACAATCTGCACTGTTGATTTTATAATCAGCACTGCTGATTATAAAAAACAGTGCGGTGAAAACAACTTTCCAGTGAGGCAAAATTAAATTTTCATAGGATGTAATACAATGATTTTCAATACACTACAGAAGATTTCAGTTTGTGCGGATATCCAAAATCCGTCAAAATCAGAAATAATGGTTTACCGTTTGTTTTTTCTTGCTTTTTCAACGTAGCCCATGCCCGACGACATACAAAAATCAAAACTCCATGAACTTTTCGTTCCGTACAATGTTATAATGACAAAAGATTCCGAAAAAGCACAAAGAAGCGAAGTGCAGCAGGGAACAACAAACACCTTCCCTATGGGTTGCAGTATAAGGTAAGAAGATTGTTATACAACCCAACCATTCACATACAGCAGCAACAAGCAACAGCTGAAGCTGAAAGTTAAGTTAGTAAAAGATAAGTTGGAAATTCAAATTAAAAGGAATCAAGCAAAGAACAATCATTAGCTTGAAACAATGTTCGTCGTGAGACGCACATTGCATTCCGCTCTTCCACTTCAGAACGAAGTATAGAGCACTTACTGCAGGGAGAATGTCTGCAACAGCAGATGTTCTCCCTCTTTTTATGCAGAAGTGGCAAACAAACGCGCATAGGTTCAGGAACTGACTAACTTTCAGACGAGGCTTGCGAGAATGTAAATAAATGTATTTTTTCAAGGCGAGAATTGTATTATTTTTACATTTGAGGTTCAGGCCTGAAAACGTCCTCAGAATCGCACAAACAGTATTTCGGTAAAGTTCGGCCGATTTTATGCGATTCTGCGCAGCCTTGATTTTAGCATTTCAGATTGTCAAGAAAGCTTGTAATTTTATGACAAGCAGATGCAATGAGAAGTTTTTTGGTGACATTATGACGATTCAGGATACAAAAAACTGCAAGATTACCCACTTTTTATAAGGCTTCCTTAAACCGAACTCGCATAAGTGACCGGATAAACGTCTATGGTCCAAGAATGCGGAGATGCAGTTCCCATACTGAAAAGAGTTTATAGGACAAATAGGATAAATATCGTGAAAATCAAGGAACTGATGGGACATGCCGGTTTGACATCGACAATCGTGTATCAAAATATTGCCTATAAACCTTAACATATTTTTCAACGAAGTCAGGAAGGTGTAAAAGGTGCATTTGTTCGAATGCTTACGAAACTCAGGATGAAGTTGTGGCAAGTCTGAAAAACCGGAAGAGCATGCCGCTCCGTGCTTTTTTTTTAAGATACACACACAAGCAACATGCTCTTTCGATTCATTAAACGACTATGCTCTCTCTGTACGGATAAAGAGTTTAAACTCCCCATTCATCGGATATATCCGCTTCATCCTCCGATTCCTCAATCAGATAGATCCGGCTGTTTTCCGTCAGTATTTTCGTATTTACATCTGCATTTCTGATATGGTATGCCCTAAGGGGACCGGAACTGTCCTCTGCCGCCTCAAGCCTGTCGAAGAAATCATCCATTGACTTCACGCACTCTGTATCTGCATGTTCCGTGTTTGCAAGAACAATTATTCCACCGAGCCATTCGGTCATGGCAAGCTCCGACTTCAAGGCATAATGACAGACCACCCGGTTTCCATATATCTCCACCACGTGGTTTTTATAGAAGACTTCACGATTCATATACACTATATTCGCTGCAACTCTTCTCATATCCTTTTGTCATCTCACCGGTTTTCTCCGTCTTACAGGACCCACTGTATTGTGCCTTATCACATCAGGACGCGACTTGATAACAATCTTCTTGTCGCTTCTGTTCTGCTTACGCAACTCCTCCGGAGTGAGACGTTCGTGCAATGTATCCGCCACAACCACAGGCTTTCTCATTTCCATACTATCCACCCTAATGGAATCTGCATTCACGGAATCGGCCGGTTCCTCCTTCTTTCGGGTATGTATGCGATAAAGAGCAATGTTATTGACCACTGAAATATTGCGCATATCCGTTTTTCCGTTATAATAGAAAAAGATATTGACTTCCTCTATATCTTCATCTTTTATAGCTTCTATGGAAAGCTGCTGACTGCCCGGATAAAAAATCTGCCGCACAGTTCCGACACTCTTTCCGTCTTTGTATCTCAACGACAAGCCGGCAACCTGACTGCAGTCACGGTCGTCCTTGTTCTCCTTAACGAAGCATATGTTGGCGAACAAGATAAAGCGGTCGTTTCTCCTGAAACTTGTATCAGCCTTGATAGTGAAACTTTCCCTATTGGACAATTCCCCATGTCTCAACACCAACAGTCCGTCTCCATTCCATATATTGGCCGTATCTCCACCCTCGGTGAAAGCATAACCAATTTCATTGCTTCCGCTCTTCAGCTTCATGTCCTCATCAAGCTGTTTGTAGCGCTCATGCAGATGGTCATAAATGTCCTTCATCTCTTTGGTATGCCTGCTATACCACACCATAGACGAATCGAATTGTGCTTCCGTTATCCCGTGCTTCTCATATACGGCATCTATATATGCCTCCGCTTCCGTCTTCCGTCTGTCCGGCGACAGGTTCACAATCATACCCTGTGCAAGATGATAGTCGTAAAGCACCTGTTCCATCTTTGATTTAGACAGTACATCCTTCGGGCGTTCATCACAGGCCCACAAAACTACCAGTAACGTAATAGAAAGTATGATTTTTCTCATCATTGAATTTTTTATAAAGAAACTTAAGGAGAGCCGTAAAAGACGCAAAACCTCCTCCTTCCTCTTTAAGAGAGAGCCACATTGCCATTCATGCATTCCATCAGTAGGAAACAAACGGGAGAAGCAATACAAGAAAATGCCGGAGTCATGCCTCCGACATTTCTTTTTCCTGTCTGCCCCCTATCCTATTCATCAGTTTATGATAAAAAATAAGCAATGCCACAACTCCACAGCTTATGGAAGCGTCTGCAAAATTGAATATGGGGCTGAAAAAAACACAATGCTCACCACTATATGGCAACCAACTCCATTCCGGCATTTCCCATTCTATCAAAGGGAAATAAAACATATCCACCACACGTCCGTAGAGAAATTCTCCGTAGCCTGTTCCCCAGGGAACAAACTGCGCCACCTCCGGATATGGAGGATTGTTGAATATCATTCCATAGAACAGACAATCTATGATGTTTCCGGCTGCTCCGGCCAGCACAAGAGACAGACAAATGATGTACCCCCACGGTGCATTTTCTCTGACCTGCCTGACAATGAACCACCCGATGACACTTACCGCTGCCACACGGAAAAGGGTGAGAAAGAGTTTGCCACCCTCTATCTCCCAGCCGAATGCCATTCCCGGATTCTCTACGAATACAAGCTGGAACCAGTCTGTGATGTGAATGCGTTCACCAAGATACATTCCCGTCTTCACCTCGACCTTTATGATTTGGTCGATGATGAGGACGGCGAGTATGATAGCCAAAGAAACAAAGGCTTTCCATTTATTCATCAGTCTTTGATTACTTTGATTACGGCTTTAAAATCTTCAAAATCCACTTCCACTCCGTCAGCCGGATTCCCGAGTGACAATGAGTTTGCAAGAACCTGACTGCAGATGTAATCGTGGAATCCTTCCACTGCAGCGGCGATAGACGGTGTTTCTGTGATTTCCACCTTGATGCGGTCTGTAATTTCAAGACCACTGTCCTTGCGTATACCTTGTATGCGCTTCACTATCTCACGTGCGATACCTTCGTTCTTCAAATCGTCTGTTATCTCTATGTCGAGAGCCACAGTCAGATTCCCGTCATTGGCTACAGTCCATCCCGGAATATCTTCGCTGATGATTTCCACATCCGCAATACTTACCGTGATTTCTTGCCCTTCCACAGAAAGTACGATTTGTTGTTCCGATTCAAGCTGCGCAATCTGCTTCTGAGTCATGCCGGCAACTGCTTCGTTCACAGCTTTCATCATTTTTCCATATTTCTTGCCCATCGTACGGAAGTTGCACTTCACTTTCTTCACAAGCATGCCTTCACTGCCATCGACAAAGCGCAATTCCTTCACATTCACCTCATCAAGAATCAGCTGGCGCATCTGTTCAAGACGTTCCTTCATCAAACTGTCGGAAACCGGTATGGATATGCACTGAAGAGGCTGACGCACAATGATCTTCTCTTTCTTTCTGAGCGAAAGCACCATTGAAGTGGTCTGCTGTGCCAGCTGCATGCGTATTTCAAGTTCCTTGTTTATCAGATTCTCATCTGCCTCCGGGAACTTGGCAAGGTGGACAGACTTCACGTTGTCCCTGCCTGTCGTATTCACGAGGTCCATATACAAGCGGTCGGCATAGAACGGCGCAATTGGTGCAATAAGCTTGGCGATAGTCTCCAGACAAACGTAAAGGGTCTGGTAAGCGGAAAGCTTGTCCGCATCCATCTCACCGCCCCAGAAGCGCTTGCGGTTAAGACGTACATACCAGTTACTGAGATTGTCGGCAACAAACGACTGTATGAGACGTCCGGCGCGTGTCGGTTCATATTCCTCATAGCTCTTGTCCACATTCTTCACGAGAGTGTTCAGCTCCGACAATACCCAACGGTCAATTTCAGGACGCTGTTCTACAGGAATGTCCGCTTCGGAATAATCAAATCCGTCTACATTCGCATACATGGTGAAGAACGAGTAAGTCTGGAACAGCTTACCAAAGAAGGTACGGCTTACTTCTGCCACTCCGCATTTGTCGAAACGGAGATTGTCCCACGGCTGCGAATTTGTAATCATGTACCAGCGCACCGCATCTGTACCATACATTTCTATACATTCAAATGGGTCGATACCGTTGCCGAGACGCTTCGACATCTTCAGGCCGTTTTTGTCGAGCACAAGACCGTTCGATATGACAGCCTTGTATGCCACACTGTCGAACACCATCGTGGCGATGGCATGCAGAGTGAAGAACCAGCCGCGTGTCTGGTCAACACCTTCCGCAATGAAATCTGCCGGATAGACCGTCCGCGCATCAAACTCCTCCTTGTTCTCGAACGGATAGTGAATCTGTGCATACGGCATAGAACCAGAATCGAACCATACGTCTATCAAGTCAGCCTCTCTTACAAGCACCTTCCCTGTAGGAGATACCAATCGTATGTCGTCCGCATACGGGCGATGAAGGTCTATCCTGTCGTAATTGTCCTGCGACATGTCACCCGGCACAAACCCTCTGCTCTTCAGCGGATTCTCCTCCATCACACCGGCAGCGACAGCTTTCTCTATTTCGTTGTAAAGCTCTTCTACACTTCCGATACAAATTTCTTCCCTGCTGTCCGGATTTCGCCATATAGGCAACGGAGTGCCCCAATAGCGCGAACGGCTCAGGTTCCAGTCGTTCAGATTCTCAAGCCACTTTCCGAAGCGTCCTGTACCCGTCGCCTCCGGCTTCCAGTTGATTGTCTTGTTAAGTTCCACCATACGCTCCTTGCAGGCGGTAGAACGTATGAACCACGAATCGAGAGGATAATAAAGCACCGGCTTGTCCGTTCTCCAGCAGTGAGGATAGTTGTGCACATGCTTCTCTATCTTGAATGCCGTGCCCTGCTGCTTCATCTCCATACACAAAATGATGTTCAGGTCTTCTGCCTTAGATGCAGCCTTCTCATCATACTTGCCATCTGCATTGAATTTAGGGTCGTATGCATTCTTCACATAATCGCCGGCATGAAGCGAATATTTCTCGGTGTCCACACATCTGGCGACGAACATCTCATCCAGTTCATCCAGCACGTAATACTTACCCGAGAGATCCACCATCGGACGTGTTTCGTTCTTCCTGTTTATCATGAACAGCGAAGGTATTCCGGCAGCCTTTGCCACTTTGGCATCGTCCGCCCCGAAGGTTGGGGCAATGTGTACAATGCCCGTACCGTCCTCCGTTGTCACATAGTCACCCGGAATAACTCTGAATGCCTGTTCCGACAACTCCACAAAAGTATCGCTTCCGGCTGTGAAACATCTTTCAGGATGAGCTTCCGCATACTCTTTGACAAATGCCACAGCGTTCTCATCCACCCTTTCAAGCGGCTTCACCCACGGCATAAGCTGTTCATAGCCCATGCCCACGAGGTCAGTGCCCTTATAATGCCCTACTATTCTGTAAGGTACAATCTTGTCGCCCTGCTTGTAGCCTTCAAGCGGCATGTCCGCACCTTCCGGCTTCAGATAAGAGCTTACACGAGCCTCTGCCATCACCACACTGACCTTTTCTCCATTGTACGGATTGTAGGTCTGCACACACACATAGTCGATTTTCGGACCGACACACAGTGCTGTGTTTGAAGGAAGAGTCCACGGGGTAGTTGTCCATGCGATGAAATACGGAGCACCCCACTGCGCCATTTCTTCACGCGGAGTGGTCATGCGAAACAAGGCTGTGGCCGTTGTATCCTTCACATCCCTGTAGCATCCCGGCTGATTCAGCTCATGGCTCGAAAGTCCGGTTCCGGCGGCAGGCGAATACGGTTGTATGGTATATCCCTTATATAGGAGATTCTTCTTGTAAAGCTCCTTCAGAAGATACCACAATGTCTCGATATACTTGTTGTCGTATGTAATATACGGATGTTCCAAATCCACCCAATATCCCATCTTGTGGCTCAAGTCCGTCCATTCAGAAGTGTACATCATGACATTCTTGCGGCATCTCATGTTGTAATCCTCTATGGATATGCTCTTTCCTATATCCTCTTTGGTAATGCCAAGCTCCTTCTCCACTCCAAGCTCTACAGGAAGGCCGTGGGTATCCCATCCTGCCTTACGTTTCACCTGATAGCCTTTCATCGTTTTGAAACGGCAGAAGGTGTCCTTTATCGAACGTGCCATGACATGGTGAATGCCCGGACGTCCGTTTGCAGAAGGAGGTCCCTCAAAGAAAATGAAAGAAGGACATCCTTCACGTTCCGTCATGCTTTTATGAAAAACATCTTCCGAATCCCAATCCTCCAGCACTTCTTTGTTCACCTGAGAGAGATCGAGTTTTGTGCGTTCTGCAAATCTTTTTGCCATATATACTTACAGTTATGATTGCGACGGAGCAGCTGTCCGGAAAAGGGGATATCCGCCTCTTCCGGCATCCGCTCCGCACTCTTGTTTTTTTTATTTTATCAATGTCCAACAGCTCTGGCTCTTGCTACACAAGCTTGATGTTGTCTATGCTCTGCTCCTTGCCGCAGTATCTGCATTTCACGATACCTTTTTCCTTGTCCACGACATAGAACACCGTCTTCATCGGCTCGTTGTTCGTGATGCACACCGGATTTGCGCAACGCACCACGTTCGTAAGTTGCTCAGGCAGGCACACTTCCTTTTTTTCCACGACTTCATAGTCGCGTATGATGCAAAGACGAATGTTCGGACATACAACAGCAAGGCGACTTATCTCATCATCGCTGAAAAAACGGTCTTCAATCTTTATCAAGCCTTTGTGCCCCAGTCTTTTGCTTGAATAGTTGTTTCCAATGGTTATTACGGAATCCTTGCATTTGTCGAGCTGGAGCAGCTGTACGATAGTGAACAACTTCTGGGTTGGTATATGGTCGATGACTGTTCCGTTTTCAAGAGCAGCCACCTTGCGTTCCTTCTTGTTTTCCATTTTTGTCAGAATTATAGTTTGACATTCTTATTCCATATCTTTGTTAGGGGATAAGGCGTACATCACAGGAATGCTCTGCATCATGTTCTTGCACCCCTGTATCCTCATGCCTCGATGATTGTCAGGTCGGTCTTTATCTGTTCCGGCGTGATTCCGAGCACATCACATATCAGTGCCTGACGGGCATAAAGTCCGTTACGGGCCTGTTCAAAATAGTATGCATGTTCAGATTCGTCCACTTCATACTCGATTTCATTGACTCTTGGCAGAGGATGCAGAATCTTCATATTTTTACGGCACTTGCCAAGCATGTCGGCCTTGAGTATGTAGGCATCCTTGACACGCTCATATTCCATAAGGTCCGTAAATCTCTCTCTCTGCACACGAGTCATATACAAGATGTCAGCATCGGCAATCGTATCCTCCGTGAAATCGGTCTGATCGATATACTTTATGTCGTTTTGCTTGCAGTACATCTTATATTCTTCCGGCATCTCCAGTTCTTTCGGGGATATAAAGTGAAATGTAGGGTTGTATCTGCCCATCGACATAAGCAATGAATGTACAGTCCGACCATACTTCAAATCGCCCACCATATATATATTCAGATTCTCCAGCGTACCTTGAGTCTTATAAATGGAATACAAGTCGAGCATCGTCTGAGACGGATGAAGGTTCGAGCCGTCTCCTGCATTGATAATCGGCACATTGGTAACTTCGCTTGCATAGAGAGCGGCACCTTCCAGTTTGTGTCGCATCACAATCACGTCGGCATAGTTCGACACCATTTTGATGGTGTCCTTCAATGTCTCCCCTTTGGACGACGAAGTTACCTTAGGGTCCGTAAAACCGATTACTCTCGCGCCAAGGCGGTTTGCAGCTGTTTCAAAGCTCAGACGTGTGCGAGTTGAAGGTTCAAAGAAAAGTGTGGCGACCACCTTCCCCTGCAGAATACGTCTGTTAGGTGCTTTCTCAAATTCCGCAGCCATATCCAGCAACTGCTGGATCTTTTCACGGCTATAGTCGGCAATTGAAACAATACTCCTGTTTCCCATATATACGTGTAGTTATAGATTTTGTTATATTTTCCGCTTGTCCTTCTCCGGCACATGCCGAGGCTCGATGCATAGGGAGCCATATACTGCCAATCCCTGAAATCCATTTATCTTCATGCTTATGTCGAGGAAAAGCACTCCCCGGCCCTGTTTTCGTGCATGGAAAGGCGACAATCGGCACCTCTGCTCCGTAAAATTCGGGTTGCTTGTATAAATTGTGCAAAGATAATGTAAACGCACAAAAAAAATGAAATTTTTGGATAAAAAGTTTCAAAGTCGGTTTTCGGCAACTTTTTGCCCTCCTGTCAAGTTGGAAGTGCGACATATTCTCCTGATTTGCATCGGTATTTTTTCTCTCTTGTTTAGAGTTTTTTTGGTCGGTGTGCTCTTGTCGGAACTGTTGGCGGATATGCTCTGATGCCTCCACGGACTTACATTGTGATTCTGATGATTTAAAGCAGGTTATCCACGGATTCATCTCATTTTTTGTGTAGACATCCACTGAAGATACAAATGATAACCTTATATTATATATAGAAAACGATTTCGGGCTCCATAGCAGATGCACCCGGACAAAATGCTACATTTTTAGAGTGATTTCACCGGAAAAATGAAATACCCCTTCTGAAAAGCTGTTTTCACCGTACTGTTTTTTGTAATCTGCACTGCTGATTGTATAATCCGCACTGTTGATTATATAATCTGCACTGCTGATTTTACAATCAGCAGTGCAGATTACAAAAAACAGTACGGTGAAAATGACTTTCCTATAGGGCGAATTTAAATTGTCACAATCCATAATGCAATGATTTTCAATATCCTACGAAAAAAGATCTGTTTGTGCGGAAATCCAAAATCCGTTCAAATCAAAAAAAATAATGGATTTCAGGTGCGTAATAGGAGCAATTGAGGAACTCGCGACGGAGGAACCTGTGAATGCACCTGCTTAAAAACCACCCAAATCATAAGAGAACATAAGGCTCTTTTACGCAATTACAGGATGAGGCGAAACAGAAATATCCACGGCTTTATAACAGGCCGGCGCCCTTGCGACAGCAACAGGATCCGACGGACAAAACGCATAAAAATTCACAGTTTTTCCATTTTTACAAAAAAAATTCGCGATGGATGTATTAAAAAGATATATATTTGCAAAATGGAATACAGACGACTAATTAGGGGATATTCCGCAACCACGAATCGGGACGTATTTCACGATGTAATCTTAAAAAAGGGAATAACAACAAAAAAAATTAATAAAGGAGGAAATAACAATGAAAAAGATTTCGTTATTGACGGCTGTCTTGTCTATGTTTTTTGTGATAGGATGCACATCCTACAAGGATGTACCGTATTTGCAAAACAGCAACTATGTCGACTTGTCAAATACCGCAAAATTGTATGACGCGAAAATAATGCCTAAGGACATTCTTACCATCACCGTCAATTGTCCGGACGAGCCTACGGCCGTCGCTGTATATAATCTTTCCATATCGTCGAACAACACAACCAATAGCTTGACGTCGGACGGAAGCAGAATGTCCTCGCAGGTGGCATTGCAACCGTATCTCGTATCCAATGAAGGTGAGATAGACTTCCCTGTACTGGGAAAAATCAAGGTGATCGGCATGACAAAAACACAACTTGAAGACTACATTGGAAAGGCTATCATGGCAAAGGATTTGAAAATAAAGCCGATAGTCATCGTGACAATGTCAAACTACAAGGTGGCAGTTATCGGAGAAGTCACACGTTCTGGTGTATACACCGTATCCAACGGAAAAGTCAACATTTTCGAGGCTCTTGCTTTAGCCGGAGATATGACCATATATGGAAGACGCGACTGCGTGAAGGTGATACGCGAAAACGCATCGGGAGAAAAGAGCATAGCAGAACTGGACCTCAATGATGCCAATGTAATAAAATCTCCTTATTATCAGCTTCAGCAAAACGACATCGTATATGTAACCCCGAACAAGACAAAAGCGAAAAACTCCGGCATAGGACAAGAAACATCATTATGGTTTACCTCTACAAGCATCCTTGTGTCTTTGGCCAGTTTGATGTACAATATTCTTAAGTAAAGGAGGAACGGACGAGTATCATTGACGAACCTTATAGATTTTTAAGGCCTGCTCCATCGGACAACACCGATTGCAGGCCTTTTTTTGTCTCAGGGTACGACAATCGGCAGTTTTAACAACCTTCATGAAGTAAAAAAATACAGTTAATGTTATCTGCAGAAACAAAGTTGTTGCTACTGATAAATAAAATTACTACTTTTGCACAGTTTTTTAAAGAGAAAGAAAGATATAGTATTAATAGGGTACAAAGGACATGAAAGGACTGACAAAGCGTATAACTTTGGATGAACTCACCAAAGGCAATATCTGGACACTGAGTGAAAGTGATCTTAACCAGATGCTTATCAAGGGAAAAAAGCATGAAGAGTATGCAGAAAACGAAGCCCACTACATGAATATAATACGTCCTGTTTTCGACATAGTATATCTGAACAGAGACAACGAAGAGAAAGTGGCTGCATTGGAGGCGCAGCATTACCAAGTGTTTTCGGCACCCAACGAGGGCGAAAACAATGCCGTAGCCATACGCAAGAGGCAGATAAAGAAAATTACGGATCTGACTCTTGAGAACATCTATCACCTTGAGCCGTATGAAATCCTTGAACTTATAGAGAAAAACCTCGGGACGGGCTGGAAAGGACTTCCGCTCGCTATACAAGATATAATAGAATCGGCATTCTATGTAGATTGCAGTGTGCTTCCTGCGTATGCAATGCACCGGGCCGGAGGTGTGGTGGACAGGCGCAAAGCCGACGGATATGAAGTGCTTGAACTAACACGTGGCGGCTGGATAGAGGCTATCTTCATCAAGTCAAAACCACGTATTGAAAAAGTACGTTATGAACCGTCATCTTCTTCGCGCAACCTCTATGACAAAGAGGAGGAGGAAGAGGAAGAAGAAACGGACGAGACTGACGACTTGAAGGAAGATGTCGATGAAGAGGATACGGAAGAGGACGAAATCGAAAATGAAATAGAGGAGGATGCCAAATTTGAAGATATTGACAATATCGATGTCGTCATCGACGAAGAAGAAGAGGAAGAATAATGCAATGTGAAGGCCTGTAGATTTCACATTTGCCCGCAGACGAATGGGGGCGAAGGTATATTACACAACGCATAAAAGACCAGCAGTTGTCTTGAGGGTATTCTTACTTCACGAAAACTACAGCATCATAAAATTCGAATGAGAACAACGCGGAAGTGACCGTGCATAAAAGCAAGGGCAAATACTCGTAAACTCACAGACAGGAAAACGTAAGGCCTCGTTGGGCAATACCACTTCGGAAAGATTATAAAGCACTGATAAGAAAAAGATTCGTACCAAACCCTATGCAGGGAGTGACACGGATCTTTTTTACATAATAATAGAAAGAACTCTATGAAAAAGCAGCAGAAAAAGCCCTCTTTCCACCAAGAGAAATAGATTTTCTTACTTTTTTCGCCTATTTCCTCATTTTTTCACGTAAAACATTTGCTATTAAAACAAAAAACATCTACCTTTGCACTCGCAAAATAGAAACGAGGTTGTCAGAACAACTTCCCAGAATAGAAGGTGCGTTAGTTCAGTAGGTTAGAATACATGCCTGTCACGCATGGGGTCACGAGTTCGAGTCTCGTACGCACCGCAAGTTCTGAAAGCAAAATCAAGCAAAGTCCTGAAGTCAAATACTTCGGGACTTTTTCGTTTCCGACGAGAGAGGCAAAAAGCGGCGGAATATGGGGCTGTCAGAAAAGTGGGCCTGTTAACAGGTTGCTTTTAACGGGTCAGTCCTAAAACCCTGTGGGTATGTTATGTTAATACGTGAAAATAAGC
>CAZKOB010000026.1:0-29411 GCA_964554265.1 uncultured Bacteroides sp.
ACTTTCTTATTCACCGGGCGTAAAAAATCGCGATTTTTTATGTACCTTTGCAACTTGTTACAGATGAGAGAAAGAGAAACAAACAAATAAAATGCATTTATAACACAAAAAATCGGATGAAAACATTCAAAACGGTGAACGACCTTATGGGTTGGCTCATTTTTGCTGTTGCCGCCTACACTTACTGCTCAACCATAGAGCCGACGGCAAGCTTCTGGGATTGTCCGGAGTTTATCACCACAGCCGCCAAGCTGGAGGTGGGACATCCGCCAGGCGCACCTTTCTTTATGCTTCTCGGAAACCTTTTCGCTTCCTTTGCGAGCGATCCGTCGGAAATCGCACGGATGGTAAACACAATGTCGGCATTGCTTTCTGCCGGTTGTATATTGTTCTTGTTTTGGAGCATAACACATCTTGCCCGCAAGCTGCTCTGTAACGAAAATGAGGAGATGGGTGTGGCAAAACTCATTACGATAATGGGATGCGGCATTGCCGGTTCGCTTATTTATACATGGAGCGATACTTTCTGGTTTTCGGCCGTTGAAGGCGAAGTGTATGCCTTCTCTTCATTTATGACTGCACTTGTGTTCTGGCTTATATTGAAATGGGAGAACAATGCGGACAAGAGCGGTAGCGACCGCTGGCTGGTACTGATAGCTTATCTGATGGGACTGTCGATAGGCGTGCACTTGCTGAACCTGCTGTGTATTCCGGCTATTGTGCTTGTCTATTATTACAAGAAGTGCGAGAATCCTACGGCAAAAGGCTCTCTTGCCGTACTTGCCGTATCGGCGGTTATCATTGCGGCGGTGCTTTACGGTGTAGTGCCGGGAATTGTAAAGATAGGGGGATGGTTTGAGCTTTTGTTTGTCAATGTATTCGGAATGCCTTTCAATACAGGGCTTTACATCTACCTCGTGCTGCTTGTGGCTTCGTTGATATGGGCACTCTACGAGAGTACCCGGATGCGCGACAAGACGAAAATGAATGTGTCGTTCCTTGTGACCATGTCTATGCTTGGTATCCCTTTCTATGGGCATGGAATGAGTTGTGTCGTAATTGGAATAATAGCTATAGGAGTTGTGGCATTCATCCTGTTCAACAACAAGAAGGTTTCGCCTCGCATCCTCAATACGGCATTACTCTGCATGACCCTGATGACTGTGGGATATTCTTCGTATGCACTCATTGTCATACGTTCGACAGCGAACCCCCCGATGGACCAGAACTCTCCGGAGGATGTGTTCTCTCTTGGGGATTACCTTGGACGTGAGCAATACGGTGACCGGCCGCTGTTTATGGGGCCTACATACGCTTCACGGCCTAATGTGGTGCGCTCCGGCGACAATCTCATGTATGAGCAGAGGGTGACGGCGTCCGTATACCAGCGCAAGGACAAGGAGTCGGAGAATGAAAAGGACAAGTACATAAAGGTATATGACAAGAAAGAACTTGTATACCCGATGAACCAGCAGATGCTGTTCCCTCGTATCTGGAGCGATGACAATTCGCGCGGATATCCTGCCGCATACCAGTCATGGCTCGGAAACGGCCCTTCAAAGACTGTGAGCTACCTGATTCCCGGAGGAGAGACCCAGCAGGTGACTCTGCCTACTCAATGGGACAACATGAGATTCTTCTTCTCTTATCAGCTCAACTTCATGTATTGGAGATATTTCATGTGGAACTTTGCAGGTCGTCAGAATGACATTCAAGGGCATGGCGAGCTGGAGCATGGAAACTGGATTACCGGTATCAGTGCGTTTGACAACATCCGTCTTGGTGACCAGAGCAAGCTCCCTTCCGACCTTCGGGAGAACAAGGGGCACAATGTGTTCTATTGTCTTCCTCTTCTGCTCGGCCTGATAGGTTTCTTCTGGCAGGCCTTCCGCGACAAGAAAGGCATTCAGCAGTTCTGGGTCGTATTCTTCCTGTTCTTCATGACAGGTATCGCCATAGTGCTTTACCTCAACCAGACTCCTATCGAACCTCGTGAGCGTGACTATGCGTATGCCGGCTCTTTCTATGCTTTTGCCATGTGGTGCGGACTTGGTATTGCTGCCATCTGCGAGGCCCTTGAACGTCTTTTCGGAAAGAGGCTCGGCCAACGTAGTGCCGCTCTTCTCGCGTCTGTAGTCTCGCTTGTACCTGCATTGGCCGTGCCTCTGCAGATGGTGAGCCAGACATGGGACGACCATGACCGCAGCGGACGGTATGTATGCCGTGATTTCGGACTGAACTATCTTGAGACAGTGCCGCATGATGGTGTGATATATACCAACGGTGATAATGACACATTCCCACTCTGGTATAATGAAGATACGGAAGGCAATCGGACGGACGTACGTGTCTGCAATCTATCCTATTTGCAGACAGACTGGTATATCGACCAGATGAAGCGTCCGGCATACGAGGGAGAAGGTAAGTCGTCTCCGCTTCCGATACATTGGAACCGCCTTCAGTATACAACAGGCAAGAATGAGGCGACAGATGTCAACCCTGAAATCAATGTTGGCGGAGAAATCATGAAAATGAAGGATCTTGTGATGGCTATATATGAACAGGATTCGGTGATGGCTCATGAGATATGGGGTGACAATCCGTTTGAACTGAAAACCGTGATCGACAAGTTTGTGCTGAAGCAGGACATTCCGGCGAAGTATGCGGATGCTGTTGCCAATCTGCCTTCTTGTATACCGACAGATACGGTGTTTGTGACTGTAGACAAGGAGGCTGTCCGCCGTTCGGGTATGATGATTCCGGGCGATTCCATACCGGATGTCATGGAGATAAGCCTCAAAGACAGGTCGCATGTGTACAAGAGCTTCATGATGATGCTTGAAATGATTGCACAGAGCAATTTCTCTCGCCCTCTTTATATGTCTACCACCGTTGGAGCCAGCAACTACGGCTCACTTTATCGTCATTTTATTCAGGAAGGTATTGCATACCGCATTACTCCGTTTACGTTTGACCAGAACAGGCCGATGATGACGGTTGTGGATAGCGAGAAGATGTACGATAATATGATGAACAAGTATAAGTATGGCAATTTGAAGCAGAAAGGGCTTTATATCGACGAAACGACGATGCGCATGTGCTACACCCACCGTCGTTGGTTTGCCGTCCTTATAACTAATCTTGTCCGGGAAGGGAAATTGGACAAGGCACGCAAGGCTCTTGCCAAGTGTGCGCAAGAGATACCTTCGTATAACGTGCCTCATGATTCGGGCAGCGGTTCTATCGAGATTGCCAATGCTTATATAGCGTGCGGACAGCCGGAGAAGGCGGTAGAGATACTTGAACATCTTGAAAAGAATGCCCGTGAATATGTAGACTGGTATCTTGCACTTAATTCGGTGCGTTTTGCCGCCGCGACGGACGACTGCTTTGAGGAAATACGCACTATTGCGAACTTGCAGAGGATATACGAGATGCTTTCGACATCGGAGGCGGCAGGAAAGAATGCTGCCGGATATTCTAAGAAGGCGGAAAGTATGGATGTTACACTCAACAGCCTTTACGATTCTTTCATAAGAAGGTGTGAGGCTGAAGGAATACATTTCAACTGATGTCGGTATCCGGTTACAAATACTCAGAACATTAGATGCAGGCTTGGAGACTGAGGGTTCGTGTCTTGGCGACATGGGGCTCAGTTTCCGGGCCTTTTCTTTTTTAGATGTCAGACAGATAAAAAATATATTTATTCAGAATCATGGTTATAGAACAACCGAGCAAATGGTTGCGCTGGCTCTATCCGAGTGCGATATGGCGCATGAATCCGGAAGAGAGAGCCGTATATCTTACATTCGACGACGGTCCTATTCCCGAGGCTACTCCTTGGATTGTGGATACGCTGGAGCGATATGGGGTGAAGGCTACGTTCTTCATGGTAGGGGATAATGTCCGGAAATATCCTGAGCTTCTTGAACTGATAAGGTCGAAAGGCCACAGGCTCGGCAACCACACTTACAATCATGTCGGTGGATTCAGATGGACAAGTCGCAATTATTTGTGGAATGCCAACAAGGCAGACAAACTGATTCATACCAATCTGTTTCGTCCGCCACATGGATGGATGCGGACAGAGCAATATATCCGGTTGCGCCGGCACTATACCATTATCATGTGGGATGTGGTGACCCGTGACTACTCTTGCCGTCTGACAGCGGATGATGTTTTTGAGAATGTGAAGCTGTATACTCGCAATGGCTCTATCATTACCTTTCACGATTCATTGAAGAGCATTGACAAGCTCAAAACGGCTCTTCCGCGTTCCATCGAGTGGCTGAAGGAACAGGGGTACGAATTTAAGATTTTTGATGAGAACCAGCAACGCAGCCGTCATCTGAAATAAAGATGGCGACGGGGTCGGGGCATTGGAATGACAAATACAGGATGATGACAACAGACAACATTTCGCAGATGATAAAAGCCGAAGCTATGCGCCTCGGCTTTTCTGCATGTGGTATTGCCAAGGCGGAAAGAATCGATGCTGTCAATGCGGATGCCTTTATGCGGTGGATAGGAGAGGGACGTAATGCAACGATGGGGTATATGGCAGATAATATTGACAAGCGTCTTGATCCGTGTCTGTTGCATCCGGGATGCCGGAGTATTGTATGCCTTGCGCTTAATTATTATCCGAAACGGAGGCTGCGCCCTGACCAGTTGCAATTTGCGCTTTACGCATACGGCAAGGATTATCATGATGTCATGAAGCTTATGATGCGGCAGCTGGCAGATTATATGGCATCTCTTATGCCGGATGCTTCATTGAAATTATGTTGCGACACAGCGCCTGTCACCGACCGTTATTGGGCGTGGCGCGCCGGTATAGGCTGGATTGGCAAGAATACGAATCTTATCATTCCGCATGCAGGGAGTTTCTTCTTTTTGTGTGAGATACTTGTAGACCGGGAGCTTGAATACGACTCTCCGTTGCCTTCATATTGCGGCAGATGTACGCGCTGTTTGCAGGCATGCCCTACGAAAGCTCTTCGCGTTCCCTATGAGATAGATGCACGAAGTTGTCTCTCCTTTCTTACGATAGAGAACCGCAGCGAGGAATTGCTTTGCCTGCCCGAGGACAATGATAGCATATATGGCTGTGACCGTTGCCAGCTTGCATGTCCGCATAATGCATTTGCACAACCCACCTCAAATGCCATGTTTGCTCCTTCGGAAGAGTTTCTTGACATGAGTCCTTCCGACTGGCAAAATCTTACCGCAGAGAAATACCGTTCCTTATTCAAGGGCTCAGCGGTCAAACGTGCCAAGTATGAAGGGCTTATGAGGAACGTGAGGAGCTTCTTCTGTGCGAAAGGAATGACGGAAAGCCCTCCGCAAGCTGTGGAGGCAGGGAAACCGGGCATTCCGAATGAGGTTGATATATGACATGAAGAAGGTGGCCGGTAAGAATTCATGTTGATGAGAATATTTTGTATTATTATACCTTGTTTATCAGTCCGAACATCACGCTGCAGCAAGGCCGGCATCCTTATAAACCGGTTTGGTTATCCCCTCCGTCACAACATCCGCCTTGTCATAAATTACGGGCTTTTTCTGACAATCTGAAATGTTAAAATCAAAGGCTCGCAGAATCGCATAAAATCGCCCGGACCTTGCCGAAGTTCCGTTTGTGCGATTCTAAGGTCATTTTCAGGCCTTGAATTCCAAATATTAAAATAACACAATTTATATTTCAAAAAGATACATTTATTCACATTCACGTGTGTCTCTCCTGAAAAAAGAGTACGCCGGAAATAAATTTTCAAGGTGAACCGAATTTGTTTAAAAGGCGCTTTAAAGATATTTTCAAGGTGAACGAAATTTATCTTCAAGGTGAACGAGCTTGAAAAGGTCCGTTTTTCGGGCTGAAATCCGGTATTGTCCAAATTAAATTCTAAAAAAGTCTTAACCTGATTTTTCAAAGCCACGAAAAAACAAAGATTGATTCCGGCGACGAGAAACGGGAATCTCAGGCAAATAATTTTATAACTTGCTGATTATCAACATATCCTATTTTTGTTTCTGTTTGTACTTCTTGTACCTAAAACCACGCTGTTTTACTGAAATAGCATTTTACTGATTATCAATCGCTTATCAATAAATTTTCAAAAATTTGACAATCGGGAAAATGTAAACGAATTTTAATTATGTTAATAAAGGTCCGTCCGCGATGAGTGGACTTAGTGTCAAAAAGAAAGAAGAAATGTTCATAAGAAAGGCCTAATGTTCATCAACCAAAGCTGGATGCTGTTGTATCCACTTTTTACAGGACTTTCTTAAACAGAACTCGCGTAGAACTCAAAAGCTATAATTGAATGTTTGACCATCAATCCATTTGCCACTCGCAAAGATTTGACAGAAACTATACCGAACAGCATGGCTGACGGCATTAAACATTACTTGGAGAAACTGCAAAAGTCAGGAAGATTTAAACGGACGGATGCTGCAAAGTCTGGCTATTGGGAAGTCTTGATTGATTTGAAAAAATGCAAGTGCCAAAAAGAGCAAGAGAATCGGCAGGTTGTCAAACTATTTCACTATCTTTGTACCGAGAAATCATTTGCTGCAACAATTCACAAAACGCAGAAATCCAACACAGAACGATCGTGGGAGATTCGTTTGAAACGATTCTTTGGCGCAATATATAGCTGTTTGGAAAGGTCTTGCAATTGGATATGAAAGTGAAAGCCAAAGAGTTTACTATAATTGCCGTATATCTCCGATACTTCCGTTTATGAACATATTAAGCGACCGGATAATGATGGACATATCCAAGATACGGCATTGGCCGCCAATAAGAAAGCGGGGAGCAGCTGATTGTTTTCTGCGAACTGTTATTGGCAATACATGATGACGAATATATACAGCGTTTTAAAAAAGTATGAGTGATGGCAATTTTAACAGAGCTTTGCTGCCGAAAAATGAGTTGTCGGCAGGCATAAGGGCCGGAAAGGCACAGATGAGAGTGAAGGCGGAAACTGCATTTGATGCAGTGCTTGATGAATATTTTGCATCGGAAGAACTGTCCAAGAAACTTGAAATGAAGAAATTCTTTATGGACAAATTGAGACAATAATTTCAGAAACCCTGAAGGGGCTTTATGGCGACATTAGAGGGTTTGTTCTAATCGGTTTTCGGAAGCCGTAAGAAAGAAGAATTTAGGAGAATATGGCCAGCAAGAGTAGACAATAGATGGATAAAACAAGAAATGATGGAGTCCGGTTGTTCTGCCCATGAAATCTCAAGCGATTTTTTTATATTTTCTGTTCCTTTTGAGCTGTGGATACAAACACGTGTATGGTTTTGCCATTGGCAAGGAAACATGATGTGCTGTGCGTAGCGGAGTTCAAAGCAGGGAGGCAGAAAACGTCAGAAGTCCGGAGAATGTTTTTTTTGACTTTTTTGCTTATTTCTTTGTTAAATTCTTGTAAATAAATTACATTTGCAAACATAAGAGATGTGGGTGTTTGGCTCATGCCACCTTTTTGTTAATATGCGGCAGACGGCTGTATCGTATGCCGGAATCAAGAACGAAAAAACTACAATATTAATAAATAACTTAAATTCAACATTTTATGTGGTTATGTAACTCATCAATCGGAAGAAAAGTGGTTATGTCTGTTACAGGTATGGCGCTTGTCCTCTTCCTTACGTTTCATGGATGCATGAACGTAGTGGCACTCATTTCTGGCGAGGCCTACAACATGATCTGTGAATTTCTTGGTGCAAACTGGTATGCGGTAGTGGCAACTGCTGCACTGGCTGCACTGGCAGTTATTCACATCATTTATGCTTTTTGGCTTACGCTTCAGAATCGTAAGGCACGCGGTAATAACCGCTATGCCGTGACAGATAAACCCGACAAGGTGGAATGGGCATCTCAGAATATGCTCGTGCTGGGTATTGTGGTAGTGCTCGGCTTGCTCCTTCACCTTTTCAACTTCTGGTACAACATGATGCTCCCTGAACTTCTTCATGGGAAGGTCGATGCAATTCTCAGTGCTCAGGCTAACGGTGTCCCTGCTCCTGGTGATGGATATGCTTGGATCAAGTACACATTCTCTTGTCCTGTCTATGTGGTTATTTACATAGTATGGCTTGCCGCTTTGTGGTTCCACCTTACACATGGTTTCTGGAGCGCAATCCAGACAATAGGTTGGAGCGGACATATTTGGTTTAACCGCTGGAAGACAATAGGCAATGTTTATGTTACAATTGTAGTGCTTATGTTTCTTGCAGTAGTTCTTGGATTCGCTTTCTGTGGAAATTGTAGCGGTGCATGCTGCTGATACAGTAAAGACATCTCTTTTTTAGCTCCTTCTGTGGGAGGATGGTAAAAAAGAACAATGGATTTTAAGTCTTGAAACGTATATACCTGTGGTATAGCGTGATGACAGGACTGTTGGATGTTCAAAAAAAATAACAAAAACAAAAATTATCATGTCTATCATAGATTCAAAAATTCCTGAGGGACCGGTAGCTGAGAAATGGACTAATTATAAGGCTCATCAGCGCTTGGTAAACCCGAAGAACAAGCTCAAGCTTGATGTAATCGTTGTGGGTACGGGCCTTGCCGGTGCCTCTGCTGCTGCATCTCTTGGAGAGATGGGGTTCAATGTATACAATTTCTGTATTCAGGATTCTCCTCGTCGTGCACACTCAATCGCCGCGCAAGGAGGTATCAATGCTGCAAAGAATTATCAGAACGACGGCGACTCTGTCTATCGCTTGTTTTATGATACAGTAAAAGGTGGAGACTATCGTGCACGAGAGGCTAACGTGTACCGTCTTGCAGAAGTGAGCAACGCTATCATCGACCAGTGTGTGGCACAAGGAGTTCCTTTTGCACGTGAATATGGCGGTACGCTTGCAAACCGTTCTTTCGGCGGAGCGCAGGTTTCTCGTACTTTCTATGCCAAGGGACAGACAGGCCAGCAGCTTCTTCTTGGTGCGTACTCTGCGCTTTCTGCACAGGTGAACGCGGGGAAAGTAAAGTTGTTCTGCCGTTATGAGATGCTTGACGTTGTCATCATAGATGGTCGTGCTCGTGGTATCATTGCCAAGAATCTTGTGACAGGAAAACTTGAGCGCTTCTCTGCAAATGCGGTTGTGATCGCAACAGGCGGTTATGGAAATACATATTTCCTTTCAACGAATGCAATGGGGTGTAATGTTACGGCAGCGATGGCTTGCTATCGCAAGGGTGCATATTTTGCAAACCCTTGCTATGTACAGATTCACCCTACTTGTATTCCTGTCCATGGTGATAAGCAGTCGAAGCTTACTTTGATGTCAGAGTCTCTTCGTAATGATGGCCGAATTTGGGTGCCGAAGAAGCTTGAGGATGCAAAGGCTTTGCAGGCAGGAACGAAGAAGGGCAGTGATATTCCGGAAGAAGACCGCGACTATTATCTGGAGCGTCGTTATCCTGCATTCGGAAATCTCGTTCCGCGTGACGTTGCCAGTCGTGCAGCCAAAGAGCGTTGCGATAAAGGATATGGTGTAAACAATACCGGTCTTGCAGTCTTCCTTGATTTCTCGGAAAGTATTGAGCGCCTTGGTATTGATGTGATTCTGCAACGTTACGGCAACCTCTTCGATATGTATGAAGAGATTACGGATGTTAATCCGGGAGAATTGGCAAATGAGATAAATGGGATGAAGTATTATAACCCGATGATGATATTCCCTGCTATACACTATACTATGGGTGGTATTTGGGTTGATTATGAGCTTCAGACTACAATCCCCGGACTTTTTGCTATCGGAGAGTGTAATTTCTCAGATCATGGTGCAAACCGTCTCGGTGCTTCTGCTCTCATGCAGGGACTTGCTGATGGCTATTTCGTACTTCCTTATACAATCCAAAACTATCTGGCGGATCAGGCAATTTGGCCTCGTATCTCAACAGATGCTAAGGAGTTCGTCGAAGTGGAGAAGGCGACAGAGGCTCGTATTCAGAAGCTTATGAATATTAAGGGCAAGCGCAGCGTTGATTCCATTCATAAGGAACTCGGACACATCTGTTGGGAGTATATCGGAATGGGGCGTACTGCAGAAGGCTTGAAGGAAGGTATTAAGAGGATTGATGCTTTGCGCAAGGAGTTTGAGTCAAATCTTTTCATTCCCGGAACTCGTGAGGGCTTGAATGTTGAGCTTGACAAGGCTGTTCATCTTGACGACTTCATAACAATGGGTAAGCTGATCGCCTACGATGCACTTAGCCGTAACGAAAGCTGTGGTGGTCATTTCCGTGAAGAGTATCAGACAGAGGAAGGTGAGGCTAAGCGTGATGATGCCAACTACTTCTATGTCGGTTGTTGGAAGTATCAGGGCACAGATGAGGCCGCTCCTGAACTTATCAAGGAACCTCTTGAGTATGAGGCTATAAAAGTACAGACACGTAATTATAAGAATTAGTACATGAGTGTGTTGATTGATATTGTTGGGCGGGACAGATTTGTTTATTTGTTGTCAGATGAATAAGATATTCTGCTGCTTGCTTTGTCAGTTTGTTCACTCAAAATGCAAAAAAATATGGATAAGAACATATCATTCACAATAAAATACTGGAAGCAGAATGGTCCTAAGGATCAGGGACATTTTGAGTCTCGTCAAATGAAGGACATTCCAGGTGACACATCATTTCTTGAGATGCTCGACATCCTCAATGAAGAATTGGTAGAAGAAGGAAAAGAGCCGTTCGTATTCGATCATGACTGTCGTGAAGGTATTTGCGGCATGTGCTCGCTTTATGTTAATGGTACCCCGCATGGAAAGACAGAGCGTGGAGCAACTACATGCCAGCTTTATATGCGTAAGTTCAAGGATGGCGATACGATAACTGTCGAACCTTGGCGATCTGCCGGCTTCCCTGTAATCAAGGATTGTATGGTAGATCGTACTGCATTTGACAAAATTATGCAGGCTGGAGGTTATGTAAGCGTTCGTACAGGCGCTCCTCAGGATGCAAATGCAATTCTTATACCAAAACAAGATGCTGACGAGGCTATGGATTGTGCTTCTTGCATAGGTTGCGGTGCGTGTGTGGCTGCTTGCAAGAACGGATCTGCCATGCTGTTCGTGTCTTCAAAGGTGAGCCAGTTGGCACTTCTTCCGCAAGGACGTCCTGAGGCTGCAAAACGTGCTAAGGCGATGGTTGCAAAGATGGATGAACTTGGTTTTGGTAACTGTACGAATACTCGTGCATGTGAAGCTGTCTGTCCTAAATGTGAGACAATCACCAACATTGCGCGCCTTAATCGTGAATTTATCAAAGCTAAACTTGCAGATTGATAAGTTTGAACAAAGAGGTGTGCTTGATAGCTCTTTCTTGGATAAGAAGTAGTTCGTCCATGTCTCTTTAGTCCGGAACATACAGACAAAAGAATGGGTTCATTCCGAACCCATTCTTTTTGCCTTATCATATTAATTATAGAAAACAAGACCGTTATAAATCATAAGATGTCGGAGTTGCCACAAGATCCAATGATGCTTTTTAGTGTCATCAATATGAAATTGCGTGATCAATATGGTTCACTTGATGAGTTGTGTGATGACATGCATATTGATAAAGAGGAACTTTGCAGGTGCCTTTCTGTTGCTGGGTTTGAATACAGCGAAACAAATAATAAGTTTTGGTGAGTCAGGAACATTTCTGCATATATGCAATAAAGCCACAGTACCTTTGTAAGGTATTGTGGCTTTATTAGTTCTGCACTTATTTCAATAAAAAGACTACTTACGCAGGCCGAGTGCTTTGATAATAGCACGGTAGCGTTCGATGTCTTTGTCCTTTAAGTAGGCAAGCATTCTGCGACGACGGCCTACAAGTTTAACAAGTGCTCTGTTTGTTGTATAATCTTTGTGATTGGCCTTAACATGTTCGGTCAAACGGCTAATACGGTATGAAAACAATGCTATCTGGCTTTCGCATGAACCAGTATCAGTGTTAGACTTTCCGTACTGGCTAAAGATTTCTTGCTTTTTAGCAGCATCTAAGTACATAACTGAGTTTTTTATTAATTATTAAAGTAAAATTTGCTTTTGCGGTTGCAAAGGTACGCATATTTCACGAAATATCAACTATATATGAGAAAAAAAAGTTAACTTTGCAGCCTGAAATATGAGATTCGAGTGGCCGGTGATACAAATCTTGTTTTGGTATGAGAGATTGGAATGTGTTTTTTCTTGGTTGTTTCAATATCTGATGTTCAAACGGGTTGTTATTTTGCCATTCCAGAATCGGAAATAGTTTAAGGTATAAAAGAAACAATATGCAGGACATCAGAAACATTGCGATTATCGCTCATGTCGATCATGGCAAGACAACTTTGGTAGACAAGATGCTGCTTGCTGGAAATCTTTTCCGCGAAAATCAGCAGACGGGAGATTTGATATTAGATAACAATGAGCTTGAACGTGAGCGTGGTATAACAATTCTTTCAAAAAATGTATCCATAAATTATAAGGGCGTAAAGATTAATGTTATAGACACTCCGGGACACAGCGATTTCGGTGGTGAGGTTGAGCGTGTGCTTAATATGGCAGATGGATGCATTCTGCTTGTTGATGCCTTTGAAGGTCCTATGCCTCAGACTCGTTTCGTGCTCCAGAAAGCATTGGAAATAGGTCTTAAACCTGTTGTTGTTGTGAATAAGGTTGATAAGCCGAATTGCCGTCCGGAGGAAGTGTATGAAATGGTGTTTGACCTTATGTGTAGTCTTAATGCTACAGAAGAGCAACTTGATTTTCCTGTCGTATACGGTTCGGCTAAAAATGGTTGGATGAGTGAGGATTGGCAGAAGCCGACAGATAATATTACTTATCTGCTTGATACTATCGTCAATACAATTCCGGCGCCACAGCATTTGGAGGGGACTCCTCAGATGCTTATAACTTCTCTTGATTATTCTACATATACAGGACGCATAGCTGTTGGCCGTGTACATCGTGGCATGCTCAAAACCGGTATGAATATTACGATATGTCATCGTGATGGCTCGCAGGAGAAGACTAAGATAAAAGAGGTGCATACATTTGAGGGTATGGGACATAGAACAACAGAGGAGGTTTCAAGTGGTGATATTTGTGCTGTAATCGGACTTACGAATTTCGAGATAGGAGATACTATCTGCGACTTTGAGAATCCGGAGCCTCTGCCGACTATAAGTATCGATGAACCGACGATGTCCATGCTCTTTACCATCAATAATTCTCCTTTCTTTGGCAAGGAAGGCAAATTCTGTACAAGCCGCCATATCGGTGAGCGTCTGCGTAAGGAACTGGAAAAGAACCTTGCTCTTCGTGTGGAAGCAAAAGAAGATTCTACAGATAGCTGGATTGTTAGTGGACGTGGAGTGCTCCACCTTTCGGTGCTTATTGAGACAATGCGTCGCGAAGGGTATGAATTGCAGGTCGGACAGCCTCAGGTGATATATAAGGAGATTGATGGCATGAAGTGCGAACCGATAGAGGAGCTTACTATCAATGTGCCTCAAGACTTTTCAAGCAAGATGATCGATATGGTGACTCGCCGGAAAGGCGAAATGCTTTCAATGGAGGCTCAGGGAGATCGTGTGAATATTGAATTTGAAATACCTTCACGCGGAATTATCGGTTTGCGTACAAATGTGCTTACGGCAAGTCAGGGTGAAGCTATCATGGCTCATCGCTTCAAGAATTATCAGCCGTATAAGGGAGATATGGTGCGCCGTACAAACGGTTCGATGATTGCTATGGAGACAGGAACCGCTGTTGCTTTTGCTATTGACCATTTGCAGGATCGTGGCAAATTCTTCATCTTCCCTCAGGACAAGGTTTATGCAGGACAGGTTGTAGGAGAGCATGTACATGAGAATGATCTTGTGATAAATGTGACCAAAGCCAAGCAGCTTACAAACACCCGTGCATCCGGAACGGATGAGAAAGCGCGCATTATTCCGCCTATTGTGCTTTCTCTTGAGGAAGCCCTTGAATATATAAAGGCTGACGAGTACGTAGAGGTTACGCCAAAGAGTATGCGTATACGTAAGGTTATTCTTGATCATTTGGAGCGTAAGCGTAATAATCGCAGTGAAATGTAATTATTTTTTGCTTAAAAAGAAAAGCTTGCCAACTTCCGGCTATCCCGAATAAAGTATGGACATTGGGGATAGCCGGAAGTTGGCAAGCTTTTCTTTTTTTTCTTCTCTTTTGGGTAGGACAAGATTATACTATTTATATTGGGTATTTTGGTGTATTTATGTCATTTTGTGATTGATATTGAATGGATGAAGGTTGTGGAAGACGGTATCTTTGCAAAAAAACAATCATTCATATCAATTTATTATTTATGAAAAATCAATTTTACATTGTACTATTTGGCCTAATATTGAATACAATGAGTTCTCTGGCAACTGTTTCCAACTACAATAGTACATGTTTTGGCATGAAAACTGCCGCGAAATATCCAATTGTTGTGGACAAACCTGCACCAGGCTTTTTTGAAGGCGCATTACTTGGTAATGGCGGTATGGGAATTGTTGTTACCACTCGGCCTGACGCTATCTGTCTTCATTTTGGGCATAACAATGTATGGGATATCCGAGTGACAGAAGGACACAAGGAGGAGATAGGAACCTTTGAAGATGTTTTTGCCAAAGCGAAGGCCTTGCCAGAAGACCTTCCGTCTATTTGGCATGATAAGGATTTTGCAGATTACTTGTCTATGACAGCCGATAACTATCGAAGTTCTTATCCGCGTCCTTTCCCTTGTGGAACTCTTTTGCTGGGTTTCGATTCTCGCCGGACAGAACTTATAGGGCATACATTGGACATTTCCAATGGTGTCTGTAGAGTATCGTTGCTTGAAGATGGAAAGTTGGTGGTACTGAACATTGTTGTTGATATGGATACCGATGCTGTATGGATGTCATTGGTGGATGGCAATGGGCATGAAGTTGAATCCTGTTTTGACAGAATCAGAATTGTTCCGGATCCTTCCACTCCGGGAGAAATACCTCATTATCAGATAATGGAGGAAAATAATCACCATATAGGCTTCTATCAAGTCTTGCCATTTTCCGTAGATTGCCTTCCGCATGATGAAGACAAGGCTTTTGCTCTACATGTATATACGAACTATGCGCTGGCGAAAGGCCAACGTATGAATACCCTCGGCCAGAAAATCGATCTGGCTGATATGGAGCGTTATCTGGTTCCCGATAATAGTGAAAGACGCTTTTTGGTTAAAGTATGTTTGCAGGAGGGGCTGGTGAAAGAATCTGAACATTTCAAATCCTCTGCAATAGAACTTGATTCCCATGCATACGACGATTGTGTCAGTCGAAGCAATACGGCATGGAATAATTATTGGAAGTGTTCAAGTGTGAATCTTGCGGACAAGGAATTGGAAAAGATGTGGTACAGGAATCTGTATTTCTTGAATTGTGCTGTAAAACCGGGTGTCATCTGTCCTGGCATCTTTGCCAATTGGAGTCTTGGCAGTATTGGGACTGCTTGGCATGGTGATTATCATCTGAACTATAATACGCAACAACCGTTTTGGGTTACTTTTTCTTCCAATCATCTTGACAAAAATCTTGTATATGCGGATCTTGTGGAACATTTGTTGCCTATAAGTAGAAAGTGGGCGAAAGAATATTATGGTATGCAGGGCGCTTTTTTCCCTCATTCCGCTTATCCTGTGGAGATGAATCTGCATCCTTATCCTGTGCCGGATTGGGGCTGGGAAGTATTTGAAACACCGTGGATTGTGCAAGGTTTATGGTGGCATTACATCTATTCGGGCGACAAGGACTTCCTTCGTGAGCGTGCTTTTGTTCCAATAAAGGATGCAGTGTTGTTTCTTGCAGATTATATGATGCGCAAAGATGCGCATGGTCCTCAATGGAATGATGACAAATATCACATCTTTCCTTCTGTTCCGCCCGAACTTTATGGATTGCAGCCCGGGTTCAAGTTCAATTATGATACTCAGACGGATATAGCTATGGCAAAATTTGTTTTCAAAGCTTATTGCGATGCGGTCAAGATTCTCGGACTGCAAAAAGGCGAACGACTGCTTGTTAAGAAAGTTGAGACGATATTGGCTCATTTGCCGGAATACCCTACGACAGAATCTTCTGAGTTTGGTAAGATTTATGTATCTGTTCCTGGCGAACAGGATGGAATTGTTTACAATGTTCCTGCCAATCTGATGCATGTATTCCCGGGAGAGGATATGGGGCTTTTCTCTCCCGACAGTATAAAGAATATTCTTGCCCAAACGGTCAAAGCGCATAGGAATGAAGGCGGTAACGATATTGTTTTCATCAATTTGCAGAAAGCCAGACTTGGGATGCTTGACATAGAGAAATTCAAACGGCAGGTCAATTATGCCACTCTTCCCAACCAGACTGTGACTGATGCGGTGACCGGAATCGGGGGAAGATATAGCGACCATACAGATTATATGTATATGGGAGGTATGGGCATATGGTTTGAGAATTTTGCTTTGCCTGCAGTTATCAATGAGTGCCTTATGCAGAGCTACGATGGGGTCATACGTTTGTTTCCAAATTGGAACATGTCTTCCGATGCTGAGTTTTATACTTTGCGTGCACGTGGAGCATTTCTTGTAAGCGGAAAACTTAGCGGTGGTATTGTTGGTGATTTGTCTGTGGTTAGCGAATGCGGTGAAGAATGTCGTATTCAGAACCCTTGGTGTGGCAGAGATGTGAAACTTATAGCTAATGGGAGAAAGGCACGTGTCTTGAAAGGGGAAATTCTTTCTTTCCCTACAGAAAAACAATGCGAATATGTATTGGCGCCCATGTAATAAAAGTGGTTGTATGTATAGATTCGCGTAAGTAATCACAGACTACTACAACTTGTACTTTTGTGATTTTGCTGTTGTATTCACAGCCTCCTCCGTCGCTTGCGACGGAGGGCGTGGCGCGAAGCGACGGAGGAGTCTGTGAATACAACCACTTACAACCATAAGAATTATAAGAGTAGTCTGTGAATACATCTGCATTAAATCACAAAAGTAGTCTGTGAATACACCTGCAAAAGCAATTATCATTCTTAGTGACGTTTTTTCTTTCTTTTTGACACTAAGTCCACCCATCGCAGACGGATTTTTATTAACATATTTAAGATTCGTTTGCACTTTCCCTATTGCCAAATTTTTGAAGATTCATTGACAAGTAACTGGTAATCAAGCAAATGCTGTTTCATCAAGACAATGCAGTTTTAGGTACAAAAGGTACAGGTTGTAACAAAAACAGGAAATACTGAAAATCAGTGAGTTATAAGAATCATTATCTGATATTCCTGTTTTTCACTGCCAAAATCCATCTCTGTTTTTCGTGGCATTGAAAAATCCGGTTTCAAATTTTTTAAGAAATCAATTTAGTCAATACCCAATTTCAGCCCGAAAAACGGCTCTCCTCGAACTCGTTCACCTTGAAAATGTTTTTAAAGTGCCTTGTAAAAAATTTTTCAAGGTGAACGAAATTCATTTCCAGCGTACTCTTTTTTCAGACGATTCACACACGAATGTGAATAAATGTATCTTTTTGAAATATAAATTACATTATTTTTACACTTAAGATTCAAGACCTGAAAACGGCCCTACAATCGCACAAATGGAACTTCAGTCGGGTTCGGCCGATTTTATGCGATTCTGCGAAGACCTGATTTTAACATTTTCAGATTGTCAAAAAAAGCTTGAATTTTATGACAAGAAGACAATGCGACAGTATGAATGCTTGCGAAATGCAGCTTCAAATTCATTGCGATGGAAAAGACACCACCGGCACCGTGACAGCCGACTATTCAGGCAGCAGCTTAGATATAAGCCTATAGCCTACGGTCCCGACACAGAAGAACAATCTTCTGCCGCAAAATCTTTCACCATGATTTTGCGGCTTTTTTTATGTCTGTTTTGCTGATATGGCATTGGAAAATCGTAACTTTGTGCCATCAAACGACTTGGAATTGTAAGAAAGATACACAAGCTATATGGAACAGAAACTTTTTGTATACAACACGCTGACGCGCATGAAAGAGGAGTTCAAACCCCTTCACGCCCCTCATGTCGGCATGTATGTGTGCGGCCCTACAGTCTATGGAGACGCACACCTCGGGCATGCACGTCCGGCAATTACTTTCGACATCGTATTCCGCTACCTCAAACATCTCGGCTACAAGGTGCGCTATGTCCGCAACATCACCGATGTAGGCCATCTTGAGCATGATGCCGACGAAGGCGAAGACAAGATAGCCAAGAAGGCGCGACTCGAAGAGCTCGAACCAATGGAAGTGGCACAGTACTTCACCAACCGTTTCCATGAGGCTATGGATGCACTCAATGTCCTTCCGCCAAGTATCGAGCCTCATGCCACGGGGCATGTCATCGAACAAGAACAGCTTGTCAAGGAAATAATGGACAACGGATTTGCCTATGAAAGCAACGGTTCCGTATATTTCGATGTCGAGGCATACAACAGGAAGTACAGATACGGCAAACTTTCAGGGCGCAATCTGGACGATATCATCAACAACTCCCGCGAACTTGCCGGAGTCGGCGAGAAGCATAATCAGGCAGACTTCGCCCTTTGGAAGAAAGCGCAACCTGAACATATCATGCGCTGGCCAAGTCCGTGGAGCGACGGCTTCCCGGGATGGCACTGCGAGTGCACAGCGATGGGACGCAAGTATCTCGGCAACCATTTCGACATTCATGGAGGCGGAATGGACCTGATATTCCCTCACCATGAATGTGAAATAGCCCAAGCGGTGGCAAGCCAGGGCGATGAGATGGTTCACTATTGGATTCATAACAACATGATTACCATCAACGGCCAGAAGATGGGCAAGAGTCTCGGCAATTTCATCACACTGCCTCAGTTCTTCTCCGGAGATCATGAGAAGCTGGAACGTGCTTATTCGCCGATGACCATCCGCTTCTTCATACTTCAGGCCCACTACCGTTCCACTGTGGACTTCAGCAACGACGCTCTGCAGGCCGCCGAAAAAGGCCTGAACCGTCTGCTCGATGCCTACAAGGCACTGGGAACGATGATACAGCCGGCAACCGGTGGCGGAAGCATAGAGATGAAATATGTCGACGAGTTGCGCGACAAATGCTACGAATCGCTCAACGACGATTTCAACACACCTGTTGTCATAAGCCATCTTTTTGACGCGTGCCGTACCATCAACACCATTGTAGACAAAAAAGCCACCATCAGCACAGAGGTGCTTGAAGCGCTGAAATCGGTGTTCCACCTCTTCGCCTTCGACCTTCTCGGTTTGCGCGAAGGCAATACATCCGCTTCATCTGCCGGCAACGACAGCCATGCAGAGCGCGAGGAAGCCTTCGGCAAAGTGGTTGACATGCTACTTGAACAGCGCATGAAGGCCAAGGCCAACAAAGACTGGGCCACATCGGACCTCATACGGGACAATCTTGCTGCTCTCGGATTTGAGGTGAAAGACACCAAAGACGGTTTCAGCTGGAAACTCTACAAATAAAAAAACAAGGTTGTGAAATCCGGACATGCTCGCCAATTGTCCGGTTTCATAACCCTTATCATATAATCTATTTATAATCTAAAAAAGAACTCTTGTGGAAAAAACAACCAAATTCCTTACCTTACTCTCAGTTGCAATTTTCCTTCTCTGTTTCTGTGCAAGCGTATGGATAGGAGTCTCGTTAAACGACACAGAGGCATATATAATGGCAGGAATATTCCTGCTTGCCTTAATCTGGGCTATATTTATGTCGTATAAAATCTTCAAAAAATAAGAAGCAGAACATCCTTCCGTATCCTTTGCAAAGGGAGGAACCCCACTGCCACAACCGGCCGTAAAAGCCGATTCCGTATGGCAAAGCCCGTTGTGTACGGAAGATGAGGGAGTCATTCCACTTCTTTTTTCCAGAGCAGATATGGCCGGCGCATCAAGTGTGAATTATAGTAACGGCGGTCGCCGGTCACTTCCTCGCCGAGGAAGTCCGGCTTCACGTACTCCTCATCCTCGCCCGACAACTCTATCTCGGCCATGACCAGCCCTTCGTTGTCTCCGAAAAACTCATCTATTTCCACCGTATGCCTGCCACTCTTCACAAGCCAACGGTTCTTTTCTATGCGCCCCGGCATACAGAGCTTCAGCATCTCCTTCGCATCAGCCACAGGGACTTCCGTCTCAAACTCATAGCGTGACAGGCCGGCTTTGTCCGAAGGGCCCTTTATGGTCAGGTATCCCTTATCGTCACGTATCCGTATACGTACAGTCCTTCCGCTCGCGCAGTCAAAATAACCCTGTTCTATATGGCTGTGCGCGTATGCCTTGTCTTTGTACTCACCGGTGACAAGGAATTTCCGTTCAATCTCCGTACTCATAATTCATTCTTTGTATATCGAAATCCTCAACACATGCCAAAGGCGCAGGGACAACAAGCTTTCACGTACCTCATGCAGACAAAGCGCCCGTAGCCGCAATGTTGCAGAAAATCAATACATTCATATCCATAAAGCTTTATGTCTCTGCGCCTTCCGTATGTCAGAACAATCAAAAGCCCACATTTCCGGCCCTTCAGGCAGTCGGTTCAGCGGCAAACTCCATGAGATAAGCTTTGATGAAATCATCGATTTTGCCATCCATCACACCAGTCACATCCGAAGTCTGGAAGTTGGTCCGATGGTCCTTCACCCGACGATCGTCAAACACATAACTCCGTATCTGCGATCCCCATTCAATCTTTTTCTTTCCGGCCTCCACCTTCTGCCGCTCCGCCATACGCTTCTTAAGGGCACGGTCGTACAACTGTGAGCGGAGCAGACGAAGGGCATTCTCACGGTTCTCCAGCTGCTTACGTGTTTCCGTATTTTCGATAAGGATTTCCTCTTCCTCTCCCGTATCAGGATCCACATATTGGTAGCGCAGACGTACACCCGTCTCTACCTTGTTGACATTCTGTCCTCCGGCACCGCCCGAACGGAACAAGTCCCATGAAATCTTACTCTTGTCGATAACCACCTCTATCGAATCATCCACAAGCGGAGTGACAAACACCGAAGCAAAGGAAGTCATCCGCTTGCCCTGCGCATTATACGGCGACACCCTCACAAGACGATGGACTCCGTTTTCCCCTTTCAGGAATCCGTAAGCCTGATCACCTTCAATCTCCATGGTGACCGTCTTTATTCCGGCCTCATCGCCGTCCTGAAAGTTGCTGATATTCACCTTATACTTATGAGCTTCCGCCCAGCGCTGATACATTCGCATAAGCATGGAAGCCCAGTCCTGGCTTTCCGTACCTCCCGCACCCGAATTGATTTTCAACACACAGTCCATACCGTCGGCTTCATTGCGCAGCATGTTCCTCAGTTCAAGTTTCTCAATAAGGTCGACAGCTATGGAATAATCATTGTCCACTTCCTCTTCCGTAACCATCTCATCTTTGTAGAAATCAAAAGCCAGTTCAAGCTCGTCTGCCGCCGACTTCACCTCCTTGTAGCCGTCAATCCACTTCTGTATGTCTTTCACTTTCTTCATCTGCACCTCTGCAGCCTTCGCATCATCCCAGAACCCCGGTGCCTGAGTTCTCAGCTGTTCTTCCTCAACCTCCACTAATTTTTGTTCTATTCCGAGATAGCGGTATAGAGCGTCTGTACGCTCCTTGACATCTTTCAGTTGTTCTGCTGTTATCATAATGGCTGATTTTGGGTGCAAAGATACGACAAAGAAACGAGAAGAATGCAGATTGCCGAAAGAATATGAGGATTTCAGGAGGATGTGGAAGGCATGTGCAACAGCTGAATGAGAACCGCCAATATAGTCATATCCACAATCAGCAAATTCAAATCGAACAAGCAGATTTGGAGTGACTGTGCCGGAAATATAAAATCACCCTTCTGAAAAAACGATTTTACTGCATAATATTCTTAAATCAGCAGTGCCGATTATAAAAACTGCACTGCTGATTGTATAATCTGCACTGTTGATTTTATAATCAGCACTGCTAATTATAAAAACAAGTGCGGTGAAAACGACTCTCCTGTGGAGCAAGATCAAGTTTCAACAAGCTGTAATACAATGAGTTTCAATACCCTACAGACAAGAGAAAGTTTGTGCGGAAATCCGAATACCGTTCAAATCAAAAAATAACAGTTTAAAACCGTCAAAATCACGAGAGGAATCTGTGAACAATCAACTTAAAACCATCCACACTATGTAAGGACCCCATGAATACGCCCAGCTTATACAAGTGTAAACATTTTTGGCAACAACTGTCCTTTTTTTTGACAATGTTCCACAGGAATATTTTCACTTACAATTAATAATCAACGACTTAAAATATTTGGCACGTTTTTTGCGTTCATATAGGCAAAACAAAAAACATAAGATGAAAATATTAATTGTCACAGCTGTATTCGCAGCATCTTTCAATATTTCCAACGTCTCGGCACAGAAGACAGAAGCAGACATTTGGGATGCAGACCGTTGCATGGCATACGCAGTGGAACACAACCACACAGTGAGACAGCGAGAGCTGAATCTCGACAACACCAAAGCGGACAAACTGCGTGCCATAGGTGCCTTTCTGCCGGGAGCCAGCATAGGAAGCGGAGTGCAGTACAATTTCGGTCGTTCGGTAGACCCGGAGACCAACCTTTACAAAGATGTGTCCACATTCAGCAACAGCTATTCAATTTCAGTGTCCATGCCACTATTCAACGGTGGCGCACTTGTGACACAACTGCGCCAGACACGTGTAGGGGTATTGCTCGGAAAGGCCGCTCTCGAGGAAGCGCGCGACAATGCGGCCCTAAACACCTTCGAGGCTTTCATACAAGTGGTCTACTATAACGGTTGCGTGGAGATAGCCAAACGCAAACTTGTCGAAACCGATTCTCTGCTGCTGAAGACCAGACTTATGGAAGAGCTCGGACTGAAGGGCGAGGCTGATGTGGCGCAGGTAGAATCCCAACGAGCCACAGACGCATACACACTGACCCGGCAAGAGAATCTGGCATCGACAGCCATGCTGACTCTCAAGCAACAGATGAATTATCCTGACGACAGCATACTGGCAGTCACAGCCGATGCGGTGATCATGTCGCACGAACCGCTTGAAGACAAACAGTCTGTCGTGACATCCGCCCTTGCCACCAATCCGGGAATACGCTATTCAAAGCTGAACGTGAAGTCGGCAAGCCTCAATCGACGTTCCGCATGGGCCAATGTGCTGCCATCCCTGAGTGTATATGGAGGTATGTCCACTTCCTACTACAAGACGCGCCATGTGGACGGCTATCCGAACTTCTCAAAACAGTTCCGCGACAACAAGGGAATCTATTTCGGTTTCAGTCTGAACATTCCGATATTCAACCGCTTCTCCGGCATAGTATCCATACGCAAAGCACGCAACAACTTCCGTATCGCAACGGAAAGCCATGAAGAGGAGAAAGAGAACCTGTGCAAGATGGTGGTCCAAGCCATTAACGACCGCGACGGTTTCTGGAAGGAGACAGTCCAGATGCAACAGAAGGTTAAATCGGATTCGATAGCCTACTATGTCACCCGGCGCAAATACGAAGAAGGAATGATGACTTCGCTTGATGTACAGAACACCGCTTCGACACTGATGGAGAGTCAGGCAAGATTGCTTCAAAGCCAACTTACCTACATGCTGAAATGCAGGCTTGTAGACTACTACAAGGGAAATGACATCATTCATCATTCTGAGAACTAAAAGTCAAGAAATTCACCCAAACGGCTCTGGAGTAAAAGAATCTGTGAAGACCTGCGGCCTATTGCTTCAAAAAAAGGTTAAGTAAAAACGATAAATCCAAATTGGTTAAGAAAAGAACAATATCGAAGTTTTATTTGCCGCACTCCATAGCCACCAAAAAACAACATAATCATGGACAGACAGATAGAAAAGAAAAAAGGACTACAGAAGAAGCATATACCTTATATTATAGGCGGTGCGTTGTTCCTGAGTCTCGCAGTATGGGTCATATTCGGCAACCATGCCTCCACCCTCTCGATAAGTGCAACTTCCCTCAATATCGTTACAGTGAAACAAGGAGAGTTCAACGACTACATCAGGATGAACGGTTCGGTACGTCCGTTCTCCGTTGTACAGGTCAGTCCGGAAGAAGGCGGAATAGTAAAGGAAAAAGTGGTCGAAGAAGGAGCACAAGTGAAACAAGGTGACGTCATTCTTCGTTTATCCAACTCCAATCTTGAGCTTCAGATTCTAAACGCGGAATCAGAACTTGCCGAAAAGCAGAACCTGCTGAGAAACACGCAGGTAGCCATGCAGCAAGACAAGCTCAACAACGAGACGGAGCGCGTACAGCTCGACATGGACATCCGGCGCAAGCGCCGCACCTACCAGCAATACGAACGTCTGTACAAGGAAAAACTTATCAGCAAGGAAGAGTATCTTCAGGCGAAAGAGGACTACGAGGTGTCTACCCAAAAGCATCATCTCATCACGGAGCGGCTGCGCCAGGACTCCATCTACCGTTCGGTACAGATGGACCAGATGGAAGACAACCTTGAGAACATGAGGCGCAACGTGATGCTTATCCGCGAACGCAAGGCCAAGCTTGATGTACGCGCCACTATCGACGGCGAACTTGGACTGTTGGATGCCGAACTTGGGCAGAGTGTGAGCGCAGGTATGAAAGTGGGGCAGATAAACGACCTGAGCAACTTCAAAATAGAGGCATGGGTAGACGAGCACTACATCGACCGTGTGACCACCGGCCTCTCGGCCTCATTCACTCGTCAAGACAAGAAATTCACACTGAAAGTACGCAAGGTTTATCCTGAAGTGCGCAACGGACGCTTCCGCGTAGATTTCGTTTTCGACGGTGAACACCCCGACAACATGCGCATCGGCCAGACCCACTACATCGACATGCAACTTGGCGAACCTACGGAGGCTGTGCTCATTCCACGCGGCACCTTCTTCCAAACCACCGGAGGAAACTGGATTTTCGTGCTCGACGAAGACGGTCATACAGCTTATCGCAGAAACATAAAAATCAGCCGCCAAAACCCTACATACTACGAAGTCACGGAAGGGCTTGAACCGGGTGAGCGCGTCATTGTATCGGGCTACGAGAGCTACAAGAACAATGAGAGACTGGAAATCAAATAAAAAACAATTAAAAAAACAATTAAAAAAACAATTAAAAAAACAGAAGTTTATGAAAACAAGAATCATCACAGTTTTATCTGTACTGTTAACAGCACTCACATCGGTCTTTGCAGCCGACAAGGACACGGTTGTAGAAAGCAAGGACCTTGAAGCATTCACGGAGATAAAAACAACAGAAAACTTTGTCGGACGCATATTCCTTATTCAAGGAGACAAGCACAATGTAACAATCAAAGGCGACAGGGAAAAGGTGGCAAAGGTGGAAGTGGACGTAAAGGATGGGGTACTCACACTCAACAATACCGGAATCAGGAACAAGAGCAAGAAGAGTACAGACATGTCGCTTGCAGCAGACATCTATATCACAATGGCAGACCTCAGAAAAATCACTACTCAAGGGGTCAACGATATCACTGCAACCGACAGACTTGACCTTGACAAACTGGAATTGATCCAAGAAGGTGTAGGCAATTCCAACTTTAAAGAAATCAGATGCAATGCCTTGTCAGCCCACATTAAAGGAGTAGGCAATTTCACAGGAAACGTACAATGCCAAAAGGCGGACATCTGCTTGGAAGGTGTATGCAACGGCACACTTGACATAAAATGCGATGCTCTCGACGCATACCTGAAAGGAGTAGGCAATCTTACATTGAAAGGTTCTGCCAAAAGTGCCCAAATAAGAAAAGACGGTATCGGACACATAAACCAAAAAGGACTGAAAATAGGGATTTGAACCCACCCCAAAAGTTAGACAAAAAACTTTTGGAGGCCACTTCAATTTGATACAAGACATTCTAACTAACGAACATAAAAGAAACAAATTATGAAAGCATTGTTCAGAAACTTCAAGTACATGTTTCGCCGCTTCTTTGCAGCAAATGTACTCAATCTGTTCGGCATAGCACTATCGCTTGCAGCTTTTGTGGTCATCATGAAGCAGGTTGACTACGATTACAACTACGACAAAGGTATCAAAGACCATGACAAGATATACCTCATAGAAACATACGACTCCATCGTGACAGAGTCATCCGTTCTAACACCTCGTCCAATGGGCGAACTCATCGCAGAAGCTTCTCCGCAAATTGAAGCAACAGCAATAATCAACCCTTTTGCAGAGAATCTGGATGTCAAAGTCAACGAAAACACCTTCAATCTACCTTTTATATATGGGTTCGGAGACTACATGAAAGTTTTTCAGCCGGAAATGATATGCGGCTCCACCGACGTCCTTGACAGAGAACAGCCCGACAGGGTGCTCATTCCGGAAACTATGGCCCTACAACTATTCGGAAGCATAGACGTACAGGACACCCTCATGCATGTATACTACAACTACAGCGAAGGCGACCTCTATGTAGGAGGAGTGTATAAGGATTTCCCTGAAAACTCCACCATACAGAATACCGTTTATGCAGCATTCTCCCCATGGGTCAACAAAGGGGAATGGAACAACATCAACTATCATTTATATGTAAGACTTCATGACTCCAATGCGACAAGCATTGTGGAAGAAGCCTGCGAAAAACAATTCGAAGAATTGGATATAGACAGGATTCGTGACATGAAAGCACATTTGGTGCCCCTCACAGACTTACACTTCAAGTTCGGCGAAAGCAGCAAATTTATGGTCTACCTGCTGATGTGCGCCTCATTCCTGCTGGTAATCATAGCAGCCGTCAACTACACGAACTTCGCACTTGCGGAGACACCAATGCGCCTGCGGAGCATCAACATCCAGAAGGTACTCGGTGCAACCGCCACAAAACTCCGTACCATGCTCGTCAGCGAATCAATATTTATATGCCTGCTGGCATTCGTCATCTCTGTCGGCATCCTGTTCCTGCTCCCGAAGTTCGGAGTGCAAGAACTGGTATCGACCGACATCAATCCATTGCACCATCCTGAAATTATGGGTTGGTCATTCCTTCTGTGTATAGCCATAGGAGCCGTGGCCGGCATCTATCCTGCATGGTATGCCACATCATTTCCTCCGGCACTTGTATTGAAAGGAGCTTACGGACTTTCTCCGCAAGGCAAGTTGCTGCGTACGACACTCATTTGTGTGCAATTCGTTGTGGCTTTCATCCTGATTGTCTGTATAGGTGTGATGTATATGCAAAGCCATTTCATCCGGCACTCCGATTACGGTTATGACAAAGAGCTTGTGCTTTCAGGCAATATGACAAAAGAGACGAGAAGCCAGAAGGATGCCGTGCGCAATGAACTGATGAAGATTCAAGGAGTCGAAGGAGTATCATACTCCAACTTCATACTCAGTACCAATGACGGCTACATGGGATGGGGACGAAGCGACGATGAGCACAGCATCAGTTTCACATGCCTGCCTGTAGACTACAATTATCTCACCGTCATGGGAATAAAAGTTACACAGGGACGCAATTTCAAGGAATCGGACGGTGACGTATATATCTTCAATGAAGCCGCACTCAAGCAGAATCCGTGGTTAGAACTTGACAAACCGCTTCTGAGCGATGACTACCCCATCGTGGGTTTCTGCGAAAACATAAAGTTCAATTCATTCAGAAGTGACAACAGCAACATACCAATGGCTTTTATGGTATTTGGTGAAGACCACAAAAACTGGAGCTGGAACAATTACTTCAATGTACGCATTGCAAAAAACACAGACAAGCCGGAAATGATCAAGAAGCTGCAACACGCACTGGAAGCATTCACTCCCGACCACGATTTTGACATCCAATTCATAGACCGGATTCTGAATCAGACATACAAATCGGAAATGCGCTTTTTGAAACAAATCATGCTCTTCTCCATCCTCGCCATCATAATATGCCTCATCGGAGTATACGGACTCACGATGTTTGAGAGCGAATATAAAAAGAAGGAGATAGGATTGCGCAAAATCATGGGCAGCAGCACCACTTCGATACTGGCAATGTTCAACTCGCGCTACATCAAGATTCTTATCGGCTGCTTCATTATCGGTGCACCCCTCGGATGGAAATTCTCTTCCGAATGGCTGAAGACTTTTGCTGAGCGCACACCCATATACTGGTGGATATTCTTAGCGGCCTTTGCCATAGTAGCGGTTTTCACCCTGCTCATCGTCACTTATCAGACATGGAAGAATGCCAACGAGAATCCTATAAACAGCATAAAAACGGAATAGTACATTCCCTGCAAATCTCTCAAGCGAACATTCTCAAACGACAGAGTCTCTAACCTTGACTTTACGAGAAGAGAGACAACACAAAAAGAACAAAAAGACTAATTTTGCAAACAATAAAAACAAAGATTATGATACGCATAGAAAACCTTACAAAAGTGTTTCGCACAACTGAAGTAGAGACAGTCGCTCTCAACAATGTCAGCCTCGAAGTGAAAGAACATGAATTTGTAGCCATCATGGGGCCATCGGGATGCGGCAAATCCACCTTGCTCAACATTCTCGGCTTGCTCGACAATCCTACAGACGGACAATATTATCTTGACAACAAAGAAGTAGGCAAACTGAAGGAAAAAGACCGTACAGCTGTACGCAAGGGAAGCATCGGGTTCGTGTTCCAAAGCTTCAACTTAATAGACGAGCTGAATGTGGCAGAAAACGTGGAGCTGCCACTTACCTACCTCAAGGTGTCAGCCGGTGAACGCAAGAAAAGAGTAAACGACATTCTCCGCAGGATGAATATCAGCCATCGTGCAAAACACTATCCACAACAACTTTCGGGAGGCCAGCAACAGCGTGTCGCTATAGCGCGTGCCGTCATTTCCAATCCCAAGCTTATACTTGCCGATGAGCCGACAGGTAACCTCGATTCAAAGAACGGTATGGAAGTAATGAACCTGCTTTCACAGCTCAACAAGGAGGGAACCACCATCGTCATGGTGACACACAGCCAGCGCGATGCAGGGTTTGCCGGGCGCACCATCAATTTGTTCGACGGACAAATCGTATCGCAGACAAAAGGGATGTAGCCGCCAATCACCCAAGCTGCTCAGTCCAAGTCCGCCCCGTTGAAAAATCCCCGACAAACATTCCCTTTCTGGGTTCCGATAGCGGCATTCGGCATTGTGGCACTCATTATGGCAATATCAGCCATTATCATCAGTCATAAAGCTATGAACGAGAATCCGATTATCAATCTGAAAAATGATGAAGTCAGGGCAAAGAATGTAAAATCAGTGTTTTTTTGCTGTTGTCTTCACAGACTCCTCCGTCGCTTCGCGCCACGCCCTCCGTCGC
>CAZKOB010000027.1:0-29370 GCA_964554265.1 uncultured Bacteroides sp.
CCCCCAATTGCTCCTATTCCGCAATTGCCCCTAACTTAGGGGAGGAGCCTGGTTATCTGTTTGGTGTAAATACTATTATATTAGTAATCAGTGTGTTGGATTTCTTCTGGTTTTTCGACGAGCAAGGTAACTAAGCTCCTCCCCTAAGTTAGGGAAGGTGGCGCGACAGCGACGGAGGAGTCTGTGAATACATCTACAAAACACCATTAAGTCATCAGCTTAAAATCACAGGAAATACAAGAGGAGTCTGTAAATACACCAGCCGGAATCTTCGTGGCGACAAATCCGAAAATCCATCATAATGACAAAATTTCGGTAAAATAACAAAATTTATAATGCCGCATCGGAGAGTCAATGAAATAAAGCGTACCTTTGTACAGTCATTATGTAAATGAATTGAAACGACGATTTATGGACAAACTTAGTTATGCTCTTGGCCTCGGCATAGGTCAACAGCTGAAGCAGATGGGACTTAAGGATTCTTTGAAAATAGAAGATTTCGCACAGTCTGTCACAGATGTGCTTGAAGACAACGAACTGAAGATTCCTCATTCTGAAGCTCAGGTTATTGTGAACCGTTTTTTTCAGGAACAGGAGGCAAAGATGAACCGTGAGAAAGCAGAGAAGGGTAAAGTGGCGAAAGAGGCCGGAAGGGCTTTCCTTGAAGAGAACGGCAAGAAACCGGGCGTGACAACGACGAAGAGCGGACTCCAGTATGAGGTGCTGACTGAAGGCGCCGGAAAGCATCCAAAGGCCACAGACAAGGTGCGCTGCCACTATGAAGGAAGGCTTATCGACGGAACAGTCTTCGACAGTTCGTACAAGCGCAATGCCCCTGCCGACTTCGGGCTTAATCAGGTGATTGCAGGCTGGACAGAAGGTGTGCAGCTGATGGGCGAGGGCGCCAAGTATCGTTTTTATATACCTTATCTCCTCGGTTATGGGGAAGGCGGTGCCGGCGACATGATTCCGCCGTTCTCGACATTGATTTTTGATGTTGAACTGATAAAGGTGCTTTGATGCAGAGAGGGAAAACCTTTGCGGTTTTGACGGAGATTCGGAAAGAACGCTATGGCGAAGGGTGGCAATATCGGCCGATTTCCCTTGATGGCAAGAACAACGAGGCGTATGTCGGCAGGTAAACCGGAAATAAACAATAACATCAATATATTTAGAAATCAGAAATGAAGAAATTAAGTTTCCTGGCAGTTGCAGTAATGGCTGCCATGTCCTTCACAGCTTGTCAGAGCGAACTGAAGGCAGACCTCAAGGAAGAGGTTGATTCAATAACTTATGATCTCGGTGTTGCTCAGGCACAGGGACTCAAACAGTACATGACTATGCAGCTTGGCGTTGACTCTGCGTATATCGATGAGTTCATCAAGGGTATGCAGGAAGGTGCCGTAAACGAAGTGGACAAGAAGAAGCAGGCATACATGAAGGGGCTTGAAGTGGGCGGTCAGGTCCAGAACATGGCAAAAGGCCTTTCAAAGGATATATATGCAGACGATTCTACAAAGAGCGTAAACGTGAAGAATCTTCTTGCCGGCCTTATCGAAGGCTTGAAGGGTAAAGCGGAAAAGTCTTCAGAAGAGGCTTACACTTCATTCAACACCAAGCTTCAGGCTATCCACGACAAGAACAATGAAATCAAGTATGGCGAGAACAAGAAGAAGTGTGAGCAGTTCCTTGCTGAGAACAAGAAGAAGGAAGGTGTAACAACTACGGCAAGCGGTTTGCAGTACAAAGTCATCACAGCAGGTGACGGTACGCTTCCTAACGACTCTTCTATTCTGTCTGTAAAATATGAAGGCAGACTTATCGACGGTACAGTTTTCGATTCTACAGAGAAGAGCGGTGGCAAGCCGCTTGAGGTCAACATGAAGTATCCGCGAGTAATCCAGGGTTGGATTGAGGCTCTCAAGCTCATGCCCGTGGGTTCAAAGTGGGAAATCTACATTCCTTACAATCTTGCCTATGGCACACAGGATATGGGTCAGATCAAACCTTTCTCTGCCCTTATCTTTACAGTAGAAGTTGTCGGAATAAAATAAATCATTGAGACTCAGGGCGGAACAAATCAAAGGTTTCCGCCCTGAATCATTTTTGTTGTAGGGTTATAAGGACAAAGGATTTTTAGAGAAGTGCAAAGGCCGGGGAGCAGGTGCTTTTCGGAATGTACGATTCAGGCGGCATCTTGCGTCCGGACTTTGTGTTCCGTAATAAAACAAATCAGCATCAGAAATGAGACGTTTTTGGGCATCCGTATCTTTGTTGTTCCTTCTTGGTGCACTTGTTGCCCCATCGTATGCGGTAAACGAGTACAAAGGCAAGAAGGACAAGGCAGAGCAGACGGACAAGAAAGATAAAAAGAAGAAAAACAAGAAGGGCGCAGCCGGCAATGAAAAGCTTGTCATTGTCAAGCCCGAACTTGTGAATGACGGTGACTCTGTGGCATACGTGTTCGGAACATTGCAGTCGAACGGCTTCCGTGTATATGTGGAAAAGCAACTGGGCATAGACTCTGCTTATACCAATGATTTCATACGCGGCATCCTCGACAAGGTGAGCGTGGACCCTTCAGACAAGAAAGCCACGGCATATTCTGCGGGGCAGCAGGTCGGCAATCAGATAGAGCAAATGACGAACGGACTTGAGAAAGACTATTATGCTGCTGATCCCGACAAGAAGATGGACAAGAAGATTGTAGCGAATGCTATAATCGCTTCCTTTATGGGCACGAACGAAATGACTCCGGACAGCGCGCAGACGGTGTTCCGTACGGTTATGGATGCGCGCCGTGAGGCGAACAAGGAGGCGCTGTATGGCGGAAACCGCAATGCCGGCGAAGCTTTTCTTGCAGAAAACAAGAAGAAGGAAGGTGTGATAACTCTTCCGAGCGGACTCCAGTACAAGGTGATAACCGAAGGCAAGGGCGAGAAGCCGCAGGCCACGGACAGAGTGAAGGTGGACTATGAAGGGCGCCTTATCGACGGCACAGTGTTCGACAGTTCGTACAAGCGTGGAAAAGCAACAACTTTCCAGTGCAATCAGGTCATCAAGGGGTGGACAGAAGCTTTACAGAAAATGCCTGTCGGTTCCAAGTGGGAACTTTATATCCCTTATCAGCTTGCATACGGCGACAGAGAGACGGGGCAATACATCAAGCCTTATTCCGCTCTTGTTTTCACGGTGGAACTGCACGAGATTGAAGGCAAGACGGAAGTTGCAGCCGAGAAGGAAGTGAAAGCTGCCGGAACGGCAACGGCAAAGAGAAAATCCCGCAGATAGCAGCCTGCTTATGGTGTGTGCAAATGGTTGTCTGCGCGACTTCTCGCTTTGATGCATAGCGTTGCCACGACAGAACTATAATCCGTCCGGAATGATTAAACGAAGGTATCAAACTGTCTATTTGATACCTTTTTTGCATTTTTAGTATTGTAAACAGAGCAAAAGATAAAAGAAATGCTTAAATTTGCTTACAAAATGTATTACAAATAAATTAATATTCAATATAGATGGAAAAGATAGATAATTTGGACAAACACATCATGGAAATTATCTCAAGCAATGCACGCATTCCTTTCAAGGATGTCGCAGCGGAATGCGGAGTGTCACGTGCCGCGATACATCAGCGTGTGCAGCGTCTTATCGACATGAACGTAATCGTTGGTTCCGGATACCATGTCAATCCGAAGAGTCTGGGGTATACGACATGTACTTATGTGGGTATCAAGCTTGAGAAAGGTTCGTATTACAAGAAGGTGGTGGAAGAGTTGCGCAAGATTATGGAAATCGTTGAATGCCATTACACTACAGGCCCTTACTCTATGCTTGTCAAACTTTATGCCCACGACAATGATCAGTTGATGGATCTGTTGAACAACAAGATACAGGGGATACAGGGAGTCGATTCGACAGAGACACTTATATCTCTTGACCAGAGCATCAAAAAGGAAGTGCCTATTCATATAGAGAAAAGCACATCCGTGAATATTGAAGAAGCCGAATAAAAACAATCGAGCCATGCATTACGAGGGATTACTGATAGGAGTATGCACATTTATCATTATCGGCATATTCCATCCGGTCGTGATAAAGTGTGAATATTATACGGGTACTCGCCTGTGGTGGGTGTTCCTTGTCCTCGGATTGGCCGGCACGGTCGCCGCACTTTTCGTCTCCGACATATTTTGGGCTTCGCTTCTCGGTGTGTTTGCTTTTTCTTCTTTCTGGACCATAAAAGAGTTGTTTGAACAGAAAGAAAGGGTGCGGAAAGGATGGTTTCCGAAGAACCCTAAAAGAAAATACGATTTTTAGTTCTTTTGCAGACAAGTTGTCAAACCGGCCGGGGAGACAGCTTGTCTGCTTGTCTGTGTTCCAAGAGGAGGAAGAAGCCGGCAATGAAATGGCTTCCGGGGTATGGCCCGATCCGATGCTTTTTGGAGATACTGTCGTGCCACAGGGCCGGAGGAACACATGAGTTTATATTCCGATATTTTTATTTGTCAACTTGTATACAGAAAAGACATGCCCGTTTTCGAATGGAAAGAAACCTATGAGCACGCGTGCAGCGAATCGGCTGTGCCGCGCTGCCGTCCTGTGGTAGGTATCACGGGAAATTACGACAATGGTCTCTGTACTATTGCAGAAGGATATTACCGGTCTGTATTGCATGCAGGCGGAATACCTCTTGTCATTCCACCTTTTGAGCAGACGGAGAATCTAAAGTATATTCTCGACCGCATTGACGGACTGATATTCAGCGGAGGTGGCGACATCAATCCTCTTCTGCTGGGCGAGCAACCTGTGAGAGAACTGCATTCCGTGTGTCATCTGCGTGATGTACAAGAGCTTCTTCTTGCTCGTCTTGCGGCCGACAGGCAAGTGCCGATGCTCGGCATCTGCAAGGGCATGCAGATTATTGCGGCGGCACTTGGCGGAGAGCTTTATCAGGACATCTACACGCAGATGGAGGAGGGAGTGCGGATAAAGCACAGTCAGGACCTTGACCGCAGCTATCCTTCGCATACGGTAAGGGTTGAAGACGGAAGTACATTGTATTCCATATTCAGAGAAGACTGGATGGCGGTCAATTCGTTCCATCATCAGGCTGTCAAGACTCCGCCTCCGGGCTTCCGTGTTTCTGCGATGAGCGAGGACGGTGTGATTGAGGCTATGGAATCAGCGGAATATAAGTCTGTCATCGGTGTGCAGTGGCATCCCGAATGCCTTGCCGTACAGTCTGACCGCAATGACAAGTCTACACCGCTTTTCCGTTGGCTGGTCAATGAGGCAGCGTCCTTTCAGGAGGCGAAGCGCATACATAGCCGCATCATATCGCTCGACAGCCATTGCGATACACCCATGTTTTTCCACAAGAACATCAATTTTGCATCGCGTGATTCCAAGGTGCTTGTCGATTTGCACAAGATGACGGAAGGGAAGCTCGATGCCACGATAATGGTGGCATATCTTGAGCAGAAGGAGCGTGATGAGGAATCGCTCCTTGCTGCAACGGCAAAAGCGAACCGCATTCTTACGCAGATTGAAGAAATGGCGGCAAGAAACTGCACTGTTGTTGACATCGCATATTCTCCAGCAGACATCGCCGGATTGAAGCAGAAAGGAAAGAAAGCCGTCATGCTTGGCATAGAGAACGGATATGCCGTCGGCAGGGATGTGGCCAATGTAGAGCGTTTCCGTCACCGTGGCGTCGTTTATATGACACTGTGCCATAACGGCGACAACGATTTGTGCGATTCCGCCAAAGGATGCAGTGAACATGGCGGTGTGAGTCTGTTCGGGGAAGAGGTTATAAAGGAGATGAACCGTACAGGCATGATGGTAGACCTGTCGCATGCGGCAGAGAGCAGTTTTTACGATGCTCTCGAAATAAGCAGTATGCCGATTGTGTGCTCCCATTCTTCTTCGCGCGCGTTGTGCGACCATCCGAGGAACCTTACCGATGAGCAGCTTAAGGCTCTTGCCCGAAAGGGTGGGGTAGCTCAGGTTACCTTGTATCATGGTTTTCTGCGTACGGACGGACAGGCGACTGTACTTGATGCTGTTGAACATTTGAATCACATGGTCAATGTCATGGGCATTGACCATGTGGGTATCGGCACTGATTTCGACGGTGACGGAGGTGTTCCGGGGTGTGCATGCGCTTCCGAACTGATAAACTTCACGCGCCACCTGCTTCGTGAGCGTTACAGCGAAGAGGATATACGGAAAATATGGGGAGGAAACTTCATGAGAGTGATGAAGATGGTACAAAATGTATGAGTCGGTGGTGAACCGGAACAAAAAAAAGGCTGAAACACAAGGAGGATACCTTAAAGTAAGCCGGTGTGTTCACAGACTCATCTTGCGATTCTTGTGGTTGTAAGTGGCTGTTTTCACAGATTCATCTTGTGATTTTAATGGTTGTAAGCTGTTGTTTTAGTGACTTTTCTTCTTTCTTTTTGACACTAAGCCCACTCGTATCGAATGGAACTTTATTAACATAATTAAGATTCGTTTACATACAAACAATTGTTAAATTTTGGAGACTTTGTTGATAAGCAATTGATAATCAATAAAATACTATTTCAACAAAACGGCATGGTTTTAGGTGCAAGTAGCACAGGCAAAGATAAAAAATAGGAAATGTTGATAATCAATAAGTTATAAAAATTCTTATCCAAGACTCCTGTTTTTCGCCACCAAAACCCATCTTTGTTTTTCGTGGCATTGAAAAATACGATTTGGTTTTTTTAAGAATTAATTTTGTGCAACATCCAATTTCAGCCCGAAAAACGGACGTTCTCAAACTCGTTCACCTTGAAAATAAATTTTGTTCACCTTGAAAAATTTTTTACAAGGCACTTTAAAACCATTTTCAAGGTGAACGAAATTTATTTCCAGCGTACTCTTTTTTCAGATGAGGCATGCAAAAATGTAAATAAATGTATCTTTTCGGGAAGCAAATTATATTATTTTTACATTCGCGGTTCAAGTCCTGAAAACGGCCTCAGAGTCGCACAAACGGAACTTCGGCAAGGTTCGGACGATTTTACGCGAATCTCGGAGCTTTGATTTTTAACATTTCAGATTGTCAGAAAAAGCCCGTAATTTATGACAAGGCAGATGGTGTGAGAGCGGGGATAATCAAGCCGGTTTATGAGGATGCCGGCCTTGTTGCGACGTGGCAGCCGGCCGGACTCGCTATAATCAATAGATAAGCAATCCGGCAAACCCACAAAGTATAATCATCAGTATCGGATGAATCTTGAAAAGCCGTGTGCCTATAAAAGAAAAGAGGAAGATGACAATGCTTACCATAAAGCCGAACATGTTTTCGGAAGGGCTTCCGAAATTCTCCGGTGACATAAGCAGAATCGCAGCAGCAGCAATCAGCCCGACAATTGCCGGACGAAGTGCTGAGAAAATGTCATTAACAGGTTTTGATCCGCTGTGCTTGAGCAGGAAGCGGCTTATTGAAATCATCAAGATGAAAGGAAGCCACAAAATGCTCAATGATGCCAAGACGGCTCCAAGTACAGCAGCCCACACAGGATAACCGGCATTGATTACAGCCGTATATCCCGTATAGGTGGCGGCATTGATGCCAATAGGTCCGGGAGTGGTCTGACTGACAGCAACAATATCAGTAAATTCACCGACTGTGAGCCAGTGATGTTTTTCCACAACCTCATTCTGAATGAGCGAGAGCATGGCATATCCACCGCCGAAATTGAATATGCCTATTTTCGAGAATACATAGAACAGCTGAAGAAATATCATTGTCGATCGTTTTTTTTTGTTTTATTAATTTATATAAAATATCTATTTTCTTGTATTCAGTCTGCCATACATATATCCACCTATGCCGGCAGCCAATATGATGTATATGGGAGAAATGCCAAAAGCACTGATAAGCAATGCGGCCACCACCGGTATCCAGATGTTATGTCGATTTATCTTGGCAGTCCGAGCCATAGAGAAACATGGAGCAGCAATAAGTGCAACCACAGCCGGACGTATGCCGCGGAAAATCTTCTCTATGTATATATTATCCTTAAATGCATGAAAGAACATTGCAATAAGCAGAATCACGACAATTGAGGGAGCGGCAACCGACAGTGCGCCGACAATGCCTCCTTTTATCCCACGCAGCTTATACCCTATATGGCTCGCCATGTCTATGGCAAAAAGTCCGGGGGTACTCTGGGCTACGACAAGTATATCCATAAATTCCTCTTTGCCAAGCCAATGTCTGTTGTCCACCACTTCCTTCTCCATTAACGGAACCATAGCATAGCCTCCGCCCAGCGTAAATCCGCCAATTTTGGAGAAAGTCACGAACATTTCTTTGTATATACCCATTTTATCAGATTTATAATTATATGCAATGAATCAGAGATGTAAGCAAAGAACACAAACATAAGGCCAAAGCCGGCCAATGTCCATAAGAAACACGGGTTCATGCCTCTGCCTCGGAACTTTTCCGGTCATTTCTGAACTGACTCGGACTGGCTCCATAGTTCTTTCTAAACACCTCACGGAAATATTTAGGGTCGTTGAACCCACATTTATCCGCAATCTCGGTAACTGTAAGCTGTGATGACAGCAATAGCATTTTCGAGTGTTCAAGGCGCCGGAAACGTATGAAATCGGCGGGAGCATAACCTGTCAGAGACTTCACCTTATTATAGAGGCTTGTACAGCTCATGCAGACTTCAGTACAAAGCATATCGACAGTAAAGTCGCAATTACCCATTGCTTTAGCAATAATGGCATTGACATTCTTCATAAATGCCATATCAAGTTCGTTAGGCTGAACAGCCGGATGCTGTTCACCGACATCTCCGCCATTCCCAGCCGGCACAACAGGAGTTTCGGCATTTTCAGCGTTCTCTCCCACATGTGCATAGAGCTTGCGCAAATTTTTCCGGTTGGCAATAATACTATCTATCTGGGCTTTAAGCACAGTCGTATTGAACGGCTTCGTCAAATAGGCATCGGCCATTGTAGAAAGCCCCGAAACGACGCTATCTCTATCAGCAAGCGCTGTAAGCAAAATAACAGGAATATGGCTTGTTTCCACTTCACTTTTAAGACGGCGGCAAAGTTCATCCCCTCGCATCTTGGGCATCATCACATCACTGACGATAATATCCGGATTTAAGAAGCGGACTTTATCATACGCCTCCTGACCATTTACAGCAGTGTGGACAGTATAGTTCTCGGACAAGACATCACCGATGAATGTACGCAAGTCCTTATTGTCCTCAACCACAAGCACAACAGGAGCCGACAACGGAGCCTTACGTACTTTCACGGATTCCTGTTTCTGCGGTCCGCTTATATTTATCGGAAATGTAAGTGTAAATGTCGTTCCCTTACCTTCTTCACTTACAAAAGAAATATTTCCTTTATGCTCCTGCACAAGCCGCTGTACAAGATGCAATCCGACACCACTTCCCGCAGCCTGCTTGTCGGCATTGCTTGAACGGAAATACATCTCTGAGAGTTTAGACTGTTCTTCCTCCGGTATGCCAATTCCATTGTCCGCCACACTTACAGACCAATCCCTTTCCATGGAACGGCAGCAGACTTCTATAGAGCCACCCTCCGGGGTATACTTTAAGGCGTTGTTTATGACGTTCTGCATGATACTGTCCATCCGGCTGCGATCCATCCACACCTGCATGTTCAACGAACTGGAAGAATACGTCAGATTCAACTTCTTCGTCTTGGCATAAAGCTGAAACGGTATCATGAGTTCCTGCATATAACTGTTGACATCCACCTTAGACACCTCAAGCTCCGTACTGCGCATTTTCAAACGCTCTATATTGAGAAGATCACTCGTAAGAATAAGCAGATCATTGGCACTCTTCATCGCCATCTGCATGTTCTTGCGCCCTTTCTCCGAAAGATTTTCATTTCGGGAAATCTCTTCAAGAGGCGCCTTTACAAGCGTCAAAGGAGTACGTATCTCATGCGCTGTCTGTATGAAGAAATTTACCTTGTCTTCAGCCATGATACGTTTGTTCCTGTATATGAAGAATAGGTATACGGCATAGACGATGGCAAACAACAGGAATATGTATATGATTTTAGCAGGCAACGAACTCCACCACGGCGGACTGACCCTGATCGTAACCACACGCTCTTCTGACAAGCTGTAATCAGCACTATTGTATGCCCTCACAAGCAAACGATACTTGCCGGGATTAAGAAGATATCTTATCTGCCTGTTGTGCGACAATGTAGTCCATGTCTCTCCGGAACCTTCAAGACACCATGAATACAGAAACGCATTAGGATTTTCATAATTCAAATTACTTATGACAAACGAAATCTGCCGCTCATCATAATCAAGATCCAAATTGCTAAAATCGAAACTGGCATTCCGCTTTGTACCACCAATATAAAGGTTTGAGAAGATGATTTTTGAGTTTAACACATGTGGCATGCGTATGCTATCCGAGATTTCTATAACACCATCATATGTTCCGAACAATATGTTGTTCTCAGAAGTATAAAGAATACTGCTCTTGTAGAAACCGTTGTCAAGCATTCCTTGAGACGGCATCCAAGTTGAAAATGACTTTTTCTCCGGATAGAATCTGGATATACCCTGATCCGTACTCATTATGATAGTTCGTCCCGAGTCTTCAACCAAAGAAAGTATATTATTAGAAATCAATGCACTGTTGATACTGATATAGTTGTCAAAGTTCATCGGAGTTTCCTTTTTACCTGATTGCAACACAAACAAGCCGGCATCAGCTGTACCTATATACAAATCACCGTTTTGAGCTGTCAATACGGCATTTATATCAATGCAGTTTACAGGCAAAGGAAATTTGGTCCTGCTTCCATCACTGATATCGACCACATACAAGCCATCAAGAGTGGCATGCCAAAAATGGCCGTCATCCTTATGTGCAAGAAGCACAGAACTTGAATTTAGAGGATATGACTTATAATCTTTGTTGTCCCAGTCTATCCGCACCAGACGGTCTTCACCGCCAATCCACAGAACACCGTTAATATCCTTATATATGCCACGTACTCCATGCGTTGAATTTACTTCAAAACCAAAATACTTCGGACTAATGATTGTATAATTACCGCTCGCTTTTTCTACAACAATACTACCGCTCATCAACCCGGCCACCATGATAAGTCCCGGACGTATCTCGCAAACCGACAGAAAAATGGGATTTCCAAACTTATGTTCTGTAAGATAATGCCTCCATTCCCCTGTTTTCGGATTATTGCAGCAAATTCCTCCACTTGTCACATACCAAATGTCACCATCACTATCCTCAATCATCGTTCTTACAATTCCTGGGGAAAGTGATTGTGGATTATCCTTTATGTGCATATAATGCTTATACCTTGGAAATGCCATATTATAACGACATATTCCATATGGATAATTGGCAAACCATATACGCTGGTTGTCCAAATCCGGAAATATACTCATCACGACATATCCGCGCAATCCCAACTCTTCCTCTGCTCCAAAACGCAAAAACTGGCTGACTGTACATTTGGACATGTCAAAGGTAAAAACACCACGTCCTTCGGTTGCAATCAGCAGATTATCTGACGATTCAGACAAATGCTGTATATCAGTGATAGGTGTGTCGTATATCGATGAAGAAATATAAGCCTCAACAGTTTCGTCATACAGGTTTATCTTGTAATACCGACTCTTGACATCGAAGACGAATATCTCACCTGTAAGCTTATTCACAGCTACACTCTTTACAAAAACATCACGCATCTTCAACGGCACACCGACAACAGTAACATCATTCTTGATTTCCTGTTCCTTCCAATTGACAATGCAATCGAAACGTCTGACATTCCATTTCCCCTCTTTCTTCTTTATAACAAGAAGTCCTCTTTGAGTACCTATCACATATAAGTCATCCTTCACCTCCGCCCCACATGTAATAGAAGAAATAAGCGTAACCGGAAGGTTAATTTTTTTCCTTTTTTCTATATCATAAAGAAACAAACAGTTCTTATTCGACATCCATATGCGGTTGTGCTTGTCCAGAAAAAGAAAAGATATGCCCTTGTTTTTCAAACCGGACATGGGAATATAGTCAAATCGTCCTTCCTTTTCATTATAATGACAAATGGAATGCCCTTCCATCGAACCAACTTGCCAAATATCACCGTTTTTGTCAGTCACAAGATGGAAGTCGGAACAAAACCCAATCGGCCGGTTAGATATAGACAAAGGAAAATGTATAAAGTCAAGACCGTCAAACCGATCAATACCTCCACTCGACAAGAACCACATAAACCCGTCCTTGTCTCTCGCAATAGAATAAATATTATTGTTGTTCAGACCATCTGATGTTGTAATGTTCTGATACACTTGTGCCTCAAGCAAAGAACATCGTACAACCAACAGTATTATAATCAACAGCTGCCTGTACATAGGATTTATTGATAAAATATACGAATATCTAACAAATACAAGTAAAGGAATCCTCATTCCCTGTCGTAATGAAGATTCCTCTGCCTCTGATTATTTACAATTATACAGTTCCACTCAACCAATACATTAAGTTCCACTTATTTCTTGTATGCCTCAATCCATTTGCGAGCATTGACAAACGCTTCAATCCAAGGAGTCACTTCATCCGAAAGCCTCCTCACAAGCGGATAGTCAGCCTGCTGCCATGGGAATATGGCACGCTCAAGGTGAGGCATCATAGCAAGATGACGTCCATCAGCGCTGACAAGACCCGCAACATCATAATCACTGCCATTAGGATTTGCAGGGTAACCGGAGTAATTATATTTTGCTACCACATTATATTTCTCTTCCGGATATGGAAGCGAGAACCTTCCTTCACCGTGTGCCACCCATATTCCAAGCTTACTTCCGCTGAGCGACCCGAACATCACACTGTTGTTCTGCGGAATCCGGAGAGTAACAAATTCGCTTTCAAATTTATGAGAAACATTATGCTCCATCCTACCTCTCTGTTCATGTTCCGGATTGACAAGATTAAGTTCCATCATAAGCTGGCAACCATTACATATGCCAAGAGACAAAGTGTCCTCACGGGCATAGAATGCATCAAGTGCGGCCTTCGCTTTCGGATTATACAAAAACGCGCCGGCCCATCCTTTTGCAGAACCAAGAACGTCTGAATTAGAGAAGCCGCCACAAAATACAATCATGTTGATGTCTTCAAGTGTCTCACGTCCACTGACAAGATCTGTCATCATGACATCTTTCACATCAAACCCAGCAAGATAAAGCGAATAAGCCATTTCGCGCTCCCCATTGGTTCCTTTCTCACGTATGATGGCCGCCTTTATTCCTGTACGCTCACGACGTTCAGGACTTATACCATATTGTTGCATCTTTCCGGTAAAGGAAACCGGGAATCTGTGTACAAGAGGTTGTTTCTTATAGTTCTTGAACCGCTGTTCTGCCATACCATTGAAGCTCTGCTTCTTGTCAAGACGGAAAGAAGTAGAATACCAGATATCACGCAGTTTGTCAATATCAAAAGTAAGAGCCCTGTTGTCTTTCTTTACAACAAGCTTACGTTCCTGTTTCGGATAGCCAATAGGAATATAGGCTATGCCGGCATTGTCAAGAATATTCTCCATAAGAGTCTTGTTCTCTGCAGACACCTGTATGACAACTCCCGGATTCTCGGCAAAAAGAATTTTGACAAGATCTTCTTCTTCAATGTTTCTGAGATCAATGTTAAGCCCCCCCTTGCTGTTTGCGAAACACATCTCAAGAAGTGTTGTGATCAAGCCTCCGGCACTGATATCATGTCCAGCAAGCAACGCACCCTCATGTACAAGTTCCTGTACAGCCTCAAAAGCATCAGCAAAATATTCCGGATTCCGTACTGTAGGCACATCGCTTCCTACCTTGCCGAGACTTTGTGCAAAGGCAGAACCTCCGAGTTTCAACGAATCAAAACTAAAATCTATATGATATAAGGTAGATGTAGGGTCGTCCACAAGTACTGGGGACACGACCTTCTTTACATCACTGACCTCTCCGCCGGTACTTACGATTACAGTTCCCGGACTTATAATCTTTGAGCCGTCAGGATATTTCTGGGTCATTGAAAGAGAGTCCTTTCCTGTAGGCACATTCACATGCAGAGCACAACAGAAATCACTAAGAGCCTCAACACCGGCATACAAGCGGGCGTCTTCCCCCTTCTGAGAACGACAAGGCCACATCCAGTTTGCACTAAGCGAAACACTGTACAAGCCTTCAGCCAAAGGTGCCCATACAAGATTTGTCAACGACTCTGCAACAGAAAGAACAGAACCGGCTGCCGGATCGGCCAGACCGGCCTGTGGAGCATGACCTATTGCAGTTGCAATACCTTTCCCGCCTCTATAGTCGAGAGCCACAACTCCACAATCGGACAAAGGAAGCTGAATTTCTCCCTGACATTGTTGGCGCGCCACTTTGCCTGTGACAGAACGGTCAACTTTGTTCGTCAGCCAGTCCTTACATGCCACTGCTTCAAGTTGCAGTACGTTTTCAAGATACCGGTCTATATTCTTATCCGAATACTCCACATTCTCATAAGTGCGCACCACTGTCTCATCCTTCATATATGTTTTAGGAGAATGTCCGAACATCTGGGCCACCTCCAAATCGAACGGACACACTCCGTCTCCCTGCTTAAAGGCAAAGTGCGCATCACCTGTCGTCTCTCCCACTACATACATCGGAGCACGCTCACGCTCAGCAATTTTACGTACGTGGTCTATATGCTCTTCCTGTATAAGCAACCCCATACGTTCCTGGCTTTCATTTGCAATAATCTCTTTGGATGAAAGCGTGCTGTCACCTATCGGGAGTTTAGTCATGTCGATAAGACCGCCACATTCTTCTACAAGTTCGGACAAACAGTTCACATGACCTGCCGAACCGTGGTCATGGATGGAAACCACCGGATTAACGTCTTCCTCACAAAGCGCACGCACAAGATTATAGGCACGTTTCTGCATTTCCGGATTGGCACGCTGTACTGCGTTAAGCTCTATGCCACTTGAATATCGGCCCGTATCTACAGAACTTACAGAGCCACCTCCAAGCCCGATGCGATAATTGTCTCCACCGACAACGACAATCTTATTGCCTTTTTGCGGCTCACCTTTCAGGCAATCACGCTTTGTACCATAACCAACGCCTCCTGCAAGCATTATCACTTTGTCATATCCGTATGATTCGGAATTTTCCGAATGTTCAAACGTAAGTACCGAACCGGTAATGAGGGGCTGGCCAAATTTATTACCAAAATCACTTGCACCGTTTGAAGCTTTTATGAGAATCTGTTCCGGAGTCTGATACAACCACTTTCTTTCCGGACACACTTCCCATGTACGATTACCGCCTTCCCGGTTTCTTGGATAACTGGTCATATATACGGCCGTGCCTGCAATAGGCCATGAACCGACACCGCCTCCCATACGGTCGCGAATCTCACCTCCCGTTCCGGTAGCGGCACCGTTGAACGGCTCCACCGTAGTAGGGAAATTGTGTGTTTCCGCCTTGAGCGATATTACAGATTCAATATCTTTTACTTCAAAGAAGTCACTTGTAGAATGGTCTTTCGGAGCAAACTGCTCAATCACAGGGCCGACGGCAAAAGCCACATTGTCCTTGTATGCGGAAATAATCTTATTAGGATTTTCCTGAGTGGTTTTCTTAATCATCGAGAACAACGAAGATTCCTTTTCTTCACCGTCTATAATAAAAGTTCCTCCAAAAATCTTATGACGACAATGTTCCGAATTGATTTGAGCAAAGCCGAACACTTCTGAGTCCGTAAGTTTACGCCCGAGCTGGTTTTCCACATTATGCAAATATTCAATTTCTTCCGGACTGAGGGCAAGTCCTTCCTGCTCATTATATTCTTCAAGATTGTCTATATGGATAATCGGTGCAGGTGTTATATCCACCTTGAAAATGTCCTGATCAAGCCCTTTGTACATTCTCTGCAGCATTTCATCGTATTCTGCATCAGCATTGTCAACAGGGAAGTATTCTTCTATACGTTTCACACCTTTCAGGCTCATATTCTGAGTGATTTCCACAGCATTGGTACTCCACGGAGTTATCATCTCACGTCGCGGACCGACAAAAAAGCCTGTAAGATTTTCTTCACTCTCTTCCTTTGCCTCTCCGTAGAGCCAGCAAAGTTCCTCTTTCTCCTCAGCAGACAACTCGTGATCAACTTCTGTTGCGATCACATTCTGCTTTGGTGTTCTGAAAAAATAAATCATTTGTGCGAATATATGAATTACAATTTTATATCTGCAAAGATAATGTAAAGGTATGGAAATACAAAATTTACGCGAGTTCGGTTTAAGAAAGTCTTATAAATATTTGTCAGTCATTGCAAGTTTTTTCTGACAATCTGAAATGTTAAAATCAAGGCTCCGCAGAATCGCATAAAATCGGCCGAACCCGGCCGAAGTTCCGTTTGCGCGATTCTGAGGCTGTTTTCAAGGCTTAATTCTGAAATGTAAAAATAGTCTAATTTACACCTTGAAAAGATACATTTATTCACATTCATGCGTGTATCGTCAGAAAAAAGAGTACGCTGAAAATATATTTCGTTCACCTTGAAAATGTTTTTAAAGTGCCTTGTAGAAAAATTTTCAAGGTGAACAAAATTTATTTTCAAGGTGAACGAATTCGAAAAGGTCCGTTTTTCGGGCTGAAATCCGGTGTTGTCTCAGATTAATTTCTTAAAAAGTCTGAATCGGATTTTTCAATGATATGAAAAACAAAGATGGGTTTTGGTGGCGAAAAACTGGAATATCAGGCATAAAATTTTATAACTTGTTGATTATCAACACTTCCTATTTTTGTTCCTACTTATACTTCTTACACCTAAAACTGCATAGTTTTGTTGAAATAGCATTTTACTGATTATCAATTGGTTATAAATAAATCTTCAGAAATTCAACGATTGACAAGATGTAAACGAATCTTAATTATGTTAATAAGGTTCCGTTTGCTATGGGTGGGCTTAGTGTCAAAAAGAAAGAAGAAATGTATCTAAGAAAGACAGTAGCTTTTGCAGTTGTTTTCACAGACTCCTCCGTCGCTTCGCGCCACCTCCCCTAACTTAGGGGAGGAGCTTAGTTACCTTGCTCGTTGGAAAGCTAATAGGGAGCCAACATGCTGTTTGTCAATATAATAGCATTTGCATCTGCTGAGTAACCAGACTCCTCCCCTAAGTTAGGGGAGGTGGCGCGAAGCGACGGAGGAGTCTGTGAATACAACAGCTTTAAATCATCAAAACCACAAGAGGAGTCTGTGAATCCATCAGCTTACAACCATTAAAACTACAAAAAAATCCATGAATCCGCCATCAAAAATCACCAGACTTTTCTGCATTTTATCACCACATGCCTCTCATCAGCAAGAGTCGTTGCAAAGAGATATACATCTCCACCGTCAGCAAGTTTCATCCGCCGACGTAGTTCATCCACTGTGGCAGGAAAGTTTCTGACAGTAACATTAGCCTTCTTTTCGCTGCCGACAAGCTGTCGCAATCCTTTTTTTGAAAAGGATGTGTATGATTCCACAATAAATCCACGCCCCGGAAAGTCTTCCTGAAACTCTTCTGAAGTATAGAGATGGCTGCTCGGATGCAACTTCTCGACATGGAATCTTGATGAAAGCGTCTTAAATGCACCGGCTTTCATGATGGAAGCATTCGGCTCATAGAGATATTTCCTCACCGTATCGGTATACATGCATGTCGATGCCTGCTCTTTATTACGTGTAAACACAAACTTCGATGTTCCTTTTTGCGTCATATTTATACAATATATGGACACATCACCACCACGGCTACCCGAATTTCCAACCGGGCAACAACTATCATCCGGGGTCAAAACAAGCAATGTTTCCTTACATTCTCCATCTACACTTACAAGATGGATTTCCCTGATACCTCTTAATTCACGTTCGGCCACTGCAACATCAAGCATCGGCGAGAGCTTTATCATGACCATATCTGCAAGATGAAGCAACGTGTCATTGAACTTTGTAATGTCGGGAGTACACTCTTTTATAGCCACCGTCTTTCCACCGTTGTTGTCACGCCGTGCAGGATCTATATATATCAGAAATTGACGAGGCAATATTTCCAAAACCTTTTCACTGTCGTTATTTATTATCTCAACATTTCCAATGCCCAATAACGGCAAATTATTCGTGGCAATATCACATAAAGCTTGTTGACGCTCTACAAACAGAAGTTTGTCAAAACATCGGGCAATAACAGCAGCGTCCACGCCAAACCCTCCTGTAAGGTCGGCCATAGACAATCCGCTGCTATCCGGCATTTCTTGTTTCTCTTCCACAAACTGTTCAAGAAATGCCTTGACCACACTCAATTTATATTCTGCTGTCACTTGAGAAGAGCATTGTTCCAAAGAAAGGTGTTCCGGATACACAATACCTTCGGTTGCCGCCCATAAGGGCAGTTTGCGCCTCGCCATCTGCCAACCGCTTATCTGCACTGCGGCACTTCGCATATCTATCCCGGGATAGCGTCCTGCACGTAGCACCAACTCACGCACATCATCTGCTCTATGTTCTTTTATAAATTGTTGCTGAATAGACACCGGTATGTAATAATTTTAGAGTTTCATTTCTTACTTGATAGGTTTTCTACCTTCTGCCTTTACTTGCTTTCGCGTTTTCAGATTAAAATGCCACCATTCTGTCTTAAGCACCTTGAATCCTCCAACAGACATCACACTACGAAGCAACTGACGATTTTCAACAGCTTCCCGGGTTATTATGCCGCGTCTCACCATATCCTCTTCAAATTCGGGATGTGCGGCATATCCCATATAATCTACTTTTGTGCCCATAGGTATGCTGTCACCGTTTTCATCACAAATACTGATATCTACAGCAAAACCATAGTTGTGAAGCCCTCCGCCGTTAGCCGGATTACTCACGTAGATATTCTTGGAAGTACCTTTCACAACATCCCACATTTTCTGCTGGATTGACATCGGCCGCGCGGCATCATATACAATCAGACTCCATCGAGGATGCCTCCTTTTCAACTCTCGTTGTGCCTTGGCAAGGGCCTCTGCCGCAAGAGGATGCAAGTAAGCTTCTTTAAGGTCCGTATAAAGTATATGCCCCGTAAAGTTGTCTGCACGTGAATACATCAGACTCACACAAATGGTCGAATCATAATCCAATACATCCACATACCCCTGCCTTTTCATACTTTGCGCTGTACGGCTCGGTTGCTGTGCATACATGCCAGACGACAACAATAGCATCACAGCCATAAACTTCATGGTTTTCATTTTGCAGTATCATAAAAAATCAGGACAAAGTAAACCATTTCTTGCAACGTAACCAAACGATATGTCCGATACCATCCGACAAAAGTCGATATCCGCTAAATCGAGTATATGAGTCCCATTTTATATTCATAGCTCTTCTTGTGTGTTCCTGAAAAATAAGAATAATGGGAACGACGATAGAACACTGTATGTTCCATATCGAGTTTGAGATTCTTTATGATATTGAAACTGAGATATGTACGATTCATAAATACTGAAGAGCATCCTTTATCGCCCATCTTGTTTATGTCGCATCCGGCTACTGTCTTATCCGACAATTCTTCCGGTGTGTACCCGTCGAATACAAAGAATCTGGCAAAGTAGAACTTATTTCCCATCGTAAGATGCCGGTTAATAGCAAAACGTGTATCATTCCGTACACTGAAGCCGCTACTGTAATTATACCGTCTTGAAGGATAATAGTCCGTGTTAGTTCCGCCAAACAAAATGCCACTGAATATCAAATCATTACAAAAAGAAGTATTCTTGCCTACATGTTCGGCATATAATCCTCCGCCAAAACTTACCGCTTCTGAGATTATGGCATATTCATTGTCGTTGCCTTGAAACTTGTTAGGCTCTATATCACCGTAATGATCTATATATTTTACTGTTTGATAGAATCCTACATCCACATTCCAATCATGTTTACACTCTATCTGCTTACTTGCAATACGGCCAACAATGTCCATTTCGCCAATAGAAGGTTGATTGGATGACAAGTTGGCAAGCAATGACACCGAAAACCAATCGTACGGATGATTTTCATGCACATTGTCAAAACGGTCGCCATATTTGAACTTAAACTCAACGTACGGTGAGCTCATACCGCCCTTTAATCCGCTTTTTGTCCCAAAATGGCGCACACCTGTACCTACGGAGAAAACATAAGGTTCCTGTATGATTTGCTTTCCACGAAAACGACTCACCTTCCACATGTCGCCGGACAACATTCGCTTCACTCCTCTGACCGGATTCAACACCGTACCCAATATCTCTCGTACAACACGGTCTGCCCCCATCTTTGAGTTGTCAAAAAATATATCCGACACACGATGGGTCACTTCACCTATAGCGGCACCTCCCACCCCTGTCGATATCAGGTCGTTCATAGCCGGCCGATTGACCTCACAAAGCATTTCCCATGTTGCACTACCAATGATGGGATAGAGAAGCGACACTCCATAGCTCAGCCCATGCTCACGCGCCGAATTATAAAACATGCCGCCATGATACGGATGCGCAAACTGATTGCCAGAGAAACTGTCATTGTCCCAATTGAACCCATATTTGAAATGTTCTTTTAGCACTCTACGGCTGATACGTGCATAATCGCGATTCTGTACATAATAATCCCATGCAAGCACTGCCACATTTATTCCCAAATCAACCCCAAGGGCTTTCAATGCATTCGGCTTTACGACAACAAGGGAATCATAGGGTGCCAGCCGCTGCAAATGTACGTGATCACCACTGACAGGATCATACCATAAAGAATCTCCCGATTCTATGCTACAGATAGAATCGGTGTTTGCACTGTCCGACAGCGTTTCTGCTTTTACACTGACATCTGTGAAAAACATCATCGCTATCAACGTGGCCATAAGGTATAGGTCATTCATATTTTATTCTCTTTGTGTTTGCGGATTGCAAAAATACAGATTTCAAGCAACACCAAACCATTCAAAAATGACGAAAATATGGTCAAAAAGTATAGCTGCTGTATTTTTGCAATCTGTATACAAGTTTATTACAGTCTTGACAGCCCCTTTTTTATCCTGAGAAAAGACAAGCATACCTGTCGGCTGGATTAGTTTTCTAAATATTTATCAAAGAAAAGCGGCAGATGCATCCGGACAAAATGCTACATATTTGGAGCGACTGCACCGGAAATATGAAATAATCCTGATGAAAACTCAAATTCACCGCACAGTTTTCTTAAATCAGCACTGCTGATTGTAAAAACTGCACTGCTGATTGTATAATCTGCACTGTTGATTTTATAATCTGCACTGCTGATTATAAAAAACAGTACGGCAAAAACAGCTTTTCAGCGAAGCGAAATCAAAAATCCACAGTCCGTAACACAATGATATTCAATACTCTACAGAGAAAGTTGGGATTAAGCGAAAATCAAAATACCGTTCAAATCAAAAAAAACGATTGCCAGTTTGTAATATTCGGTCTGAAATTGCGTCTTATCATATAGAAACAAACAACAATTTAACAAATTATCTATTTATGTATTGGTTAGTAACTCCTATCTGTACAATTACAGTTTTTTGGTTCATCTACCGTGTATTTGAATTATTCGTGAGACGTGAAGAACGTAAGATGCTTATCGACAAAATGGTTCAGGGAGAGAAAATAGACATAGGCAACTTTCTCTCTCCTTATATTTTACGCATAAGTACAGGATTGTCACAAAGCATCAATCGCAACAATGCACTCCGCATCGGACTTGTTCTCCTCGGTATCGGTTGCGGACTATTATGTGGATTCTATATAAACCACAACCTTCCACTACAAGATTATCATGATTATCATGAGATTTCAAGTATCGTCTATACAGCAAGTATATGCATCTTTGGCGGAGCCGCATTCATCATCGCATATCTTATGGAACGTTGCCATCAGCAAACAGACTATAAGAAGATGATGGAGGAAATGAAAGAAGGCATGTCGGAGGAAGCAAAACACTCCATTGAACAACCGGAATAAACAGCATCGGCTGATCGGCAGAAAATCTCAAGCCGGTCTGCCCTTTACACCGGCCAACAGGCTCTGATAAAACTACAAAACCAATATCAAACAACAGTCACAAGACAGAAGATGAAGACAGACGAGAGACAACTCATTGTCCGTATTCTTGGCGGACATGCTGAAGAATACAGCTATTTTCTCGACCGTTACGCTTCACAAGTATTCTCTCTTGTGACAAGACTCGTCAAAAACCGGTTGGATGCAGAGGAGATTACCCAAGACTCCTTTGTCCGCGCTTTTACAGCACTTGATTCTTTCAATTTCAGGTCTGAATTTTCCACATGGATATGCCGCATAGCCTATAACTGTGCTATACAACATCTCCGAAAACAAAAGCATGAGTTTACTGTTGATATCAGTGAAGAGCAACTTACATGTATTTCCGATAATATGGCGGATGAGATTCTCTCTGTCGACAACAGCGACCGGATACAGATATTACAGCGTGCCATAGACATGTTGCCGCCGAATGATCGTGCACTTATCACACTCTTTTATCATGACAACCGCTCCATCTCCGATATTGCTTACATACTTTCTTTGAAAGAAAGCAATGTTGCCGTCAGACTCTACAGAATAAGAAAGCATCTGTATGTATTAATTAAACAACTCGAGAATGAAAACAAATAAGTTTTTCCACCATACTATAATGCCTTCTTTCCCGGACAAGACAAAGAAATCATATCTTCAGGAAAAGAAACTTGAAGAAACACGTAATGCCGATACGGCCATACGCCGTGCCTTGTCCAATGAAGGTAGCAGACAGGTCAGGTTTCCACACAATTTCACATTTGTGACCATGGAACGCATCCGTACAGAACAAGAACGCAAGCAGAAGCGCAATCATACAATCGAATGTGTATCGGCCGCAGCAGTAATCCTATGCGCTGTCGGAAGATTATTGTTCGTTCTTGACTTCTCTGTATTTTCTCTTCCTGATTTCTCTTTTCTTTCTGATGCTGTCATTGCCTACAATTCATTGTCGGCAAATCCTTTCATTGTTCGAGGCATAGCTTTCTGCTTCTTATTTTTCATAGTACTCGATAAATTGCTTGCCAAATATTTCTACGACAAGAACTGACCAAACTTCTTCTGTTTCTTTGGTACGGAAGAATAGATTATTGCTATCCTGCTTCACTAATTTATGAAATATCTTTTGCTTTATAAAAAACAAGACAATCAACTTCTGTACATAGCATTCACATACCTCGATGCCGGGTTATGACATCCCTTCATCCGAAGGTTCTTTCTGAAAACTTGCATGAACCGGTCTTCCATACACCTTGTCCACCTCATTTTCAGCAGCGGCAACCTTTTCCTCATCTATATCAAAGTCAAAATCATAAACTTTTACTTTCCTGTTCTGCAGATCTATCCGGTTCAGTGTCCGTAAAAGCCCCTTCAAATTATCCCCACGCACCTTGCTCATAAGCTGACATTCCCACACCACTACTACATGCCAGCCTATATCACGCAATCGCAGTCGTTCTTTAACATCACGACTGCGGTTGCGTTCAATCTTCTTATACCAGAAATCCGTATTGCTCTTGGGCATGACAAAATAACGGCATCCTTCATGTCCATGCCAAAAACATCCGTTCACAAAAATGACAGTACGCAGACACGGAATTACAATATCCGGAGTTCCCGGCAATGATTTTACATGAATCCTATATCTATAGCCATGTGAAAAAAGGAAACGACGCACAATCATCTCCGGACGTGTATTCTTGCTCCGTATACGAGCCATACACTTATGACGCTGTTCAGAAGTAAGCTTGTCCAAAATATCTTATTGTTACTCTTTCAGGCATCTTACAAGCCTTTCTTTTCCTCTTCTATAGCCTTGGCATAACAGACTCTACACAGAGGCTCGTATTCTTTGGTCTCACCCAACATCACACGATTGTCATTGCGCACTTTACGGTGTGACACATAAGCCAAAGCACCGCATCTGACACAGACGGCATGCACTTTGGTCACTTCATCAGCAATGGCACAAAGCGATGGCATCGGACCGAACGGTACCCCTTTATAATCAAGGTCAAGTCCGGCAACGATAACACGGATTCCTCGATTTGCAAGTTCATTACATACATTCACAATGTTGTCATCAAAAAACTGTGCTTCATCTATGCCTATGACATCCGTGTCACTCCCCAGCAACAATATGCTGGCAGAGCAGTCTACCGGAGTGGAGGTGATAGAGTTGCCTTCATGTGACACCACTTCTGCATCTGAATACCTGACGTCTATACTTGGCTTGAATATCTCTACTCTCTGCCGCGCAAACTGCGCACGCTTCATCCGCCGAATCAATTCTTCCGTTTTTCCGGAAAACATGGAACCGCAAATCACTTCTACGCGGCCTCTACGCATCATCTCTCCATTTCTATCAGCAAAGTTTGTCATATCTATTGTGTTGTTCTTTTCTCGTTTCTACCGTCCAAGGTCATTCTTATAGCTTGTAAAAACAATACAAATCTATTCTTTTTTTAGATAGTGCGGAAATGTTAGAGCAAATTTATCTGCAATGAATGTCCACACAAAAAAGCAGATACACCTCTTGGCCCTTTTGTTTCAAATCCATTCCCGGTGTATCTGCTTTATCACGAATAAAAAACGTTCTTACTCCTTCAATGTTCCACCTACAAGATTCTTCTGCCCCTTCACATCAAGTCCTTTGGCTGTGCTGTTCGTTACATTAAGCACAATAGAACCTGCGGTCTGCGTGAAATCTTGATCGGCACGTATGCCCATACATTTGGTATTATCGGCCGTATATATGGCTCCACTGACAAGCATATCGACATCTGTACCACCAAAGTTGAGGAAGCCGCCATTCAACACCGTATCTGTTGTTTTGCTGCACTTCTTGCCCTTTATGCCCTTCGTACCGCTACCACTCACTGTTGCATTAATCTTTCCGCCATTGAAGAATGCCGTATGACACACACGTATACCTTCACTGAGGCTTCCGCTCACATTGACATTAATTTCACCTCCCGTCATGGTCAGTATGCTGTCACACTTAAGACCGGTTCCATCTGTGGCCGAAACATTCAAGTTGAGCACTCCTCCCTTGATAATCATACAACCATAGTCATCGGCATCTATGCAATCTGTTCCCACATTGTTAATAGTAATCTCTCCGCCATTAATCTGAAAATAGCTGTTGTCATCATTCTGCTTGCCCTTTCCGCAATGTATGCCATCACTTACAGCACCGAGAATATTCACTTTGCCGGTAGAGGCCTTGAACTGCAAATATTCCTTTGCTCCTATGGCATGTTTGGTATTTCCTTTGACATTGAGCGTTCCACCTCCCTTGAACTCAGGATGTCCGGTTGTGTAGAATGCCGCTTTCTGCATACCGTTGGCACAATCTTCTATTGTATTCACCGTCCACTCTTTCAGAATGACATCGATACGTTTGCCGCATTCAATGTCTATAGCTGCACCTTTTGTGCTCTTCAGGCTGACACCAGCCATCTCAAGCGTCAGTTTGTAATTACCGTTGAGTGTGAACGAACCGTCTTTGGTACTTCCTTCTATACTGTACATATATTCATCGCTCAATGTTGTGGAGTTGATAACCACATCCGCCCCATTGACAGTATATGTCACCCCTTTATACGAAGCCGGGACACTGACCGTAGCAGATGTCTCACTGTATACCACACGTACTTTCGGGAATCTTGGTTCATTGAATGTAATACTATCAATGTCTGCCACTTTATATACGTTTCCGGCACCAATCGTAACTTCCGTTTCGTCTGTGGAAAACACGATGTCGCCCACCGAAGCCACTTCTATAGCATCATAGCTATACCCTTCGCATACATAAACCTTTTCCTGCGAATAGACTGCCATACACGACATTGTGACGGCCATTATGATAAGTAATGCTTTTCTCATGGCTTAAATACTTTATAACTGTTTCCATTTATACAAACAACATATAACCCCTTATGTAAGGCAGCGAGGCAAACAGTTCCGTCGGCTTCTACCACAGATTTCACAACAAGAACACCATCTGCACGATACACAGTCGCTACAGCACCGCCCTGCACGTTCGTATACAGACAACTACCGTCCCACGCTACTCCGTTCTGCTTCTCTGTCCTTCCTATGCTCTGAAATTCAGGAGTACTGAAAAACAAACGCTTTATCCCTGATATGGGCACAGCCTTTTCCGTACCGTCTGTGGCCGTAACCACTACATTTCCATTACTGAATGTAAGCTTGCTCAACGAGACAAGAGTCCATTCATACACATTGCCGACTGTCGGTTCAAGGTAAAGACTGTAACCATCGGCAAAAGCAGCCGTAGTCCATGCAACAACTGCCGCAAACGCTGTCAATAATCGTTTCATATTTTTCACATTTATACTATCCTGATATGAATAAAGGAAGAGCTGTCGACAATATAGAAGTATCTGGCATCAAAGCGACAGCTTATATCCCACCCCGATGATGTGCCCATTAGGTTCATCATCGTCGTCGTCAGTCTGAAAACGGTAGAAAACAGTCAGTTTGTTCTTCTTGTCTATCTTCCAATCAGCCCCGGCCGTAACTTTCCATTTGTGTGCCGTGTAATTGACACCATATCCATAATCGACAGAAGCAAACGGATTGACGGGCAGTCCTTTAATATTATATCCGGCTGTAAACTTGGAACGCAAGACAAACCGGTCCTTAGCATCGACCGCCTTTTTGTCGCGCGTTACCGTAGTATACATCTCATCATCGTCATTGTATTTGAAGCGTATTTTTGTGCGGCCCACAGAATCCTCACTGCAATAATGATTGTACTGCATTGTCTCCTTCAACGTAAACGACCAGCGTTTCGATGGTGAATAGCCGGCTGATATGCCCAGCGATGTACGATGTCTGTTGCGCCAGTAACGGTCCGTGACATTGTATCCGTTCACCCCTCTCACATACTCTCCGCTCTCTTCATCAAACACATCGCCATGCTTCTCCTTCGTATCGCTCATCTTCTGTACCCACATATATTCAAAACCACCACTGACCTTCATGTCGAACTTCTTTGTCTTCAGAAATTTGTACGACAGATCTGCACCTACAGTATATCTGTCTATGCGTGCCGAATTACTTTGTGTACGCATACTTCCCTCAATCCCCAGACTGAGACGTGGAGCTATTTTCTTTTCCATGCCCAGGCTTACATCCATTCCGAAATCATCGTTGTCGGATTTTTCCTGTGCCGCAACTTCCATGCATAGTCCTGTCACGAGAACTATCAGCAGCATGCATATCCTTTTCATATATATCTTTTTTATTGGTAAAATGATTCGACAAACCCGCATCCATACGACGACTTAGTTATACAGCCTCGGCATCTTCGTCAACTCTTCATCCGGCTCCGTTTCCTCAGCATTGTAGTATATCTTTATCAATGCCATATCTTTCAAGAAATCAATGGAACCAATATCGACCCTTGTAATGTCAAGTCCGGTCCGTGCCTTCAGATCCGCCATCAGCTCGTTTCGCCTCTCAGGAGTGACAAGTTCTATCTTGTCATACTTTATATATTTGGAAGCCAAGCTCTTCACCCATCTTCCACCTTCCGCTACCCACAGCACAACAACAAATAACAGGTCGGTAAGCAACAGCTCACCCATGGCGGCCAATTCCGGAATGAGAAAATCCGGATGCTTGCCCGATATGTCAGCTTCCCATGCCAAAGCATTTATCGCCGACAATGATATGACAAAGAACAAGTATGTCATCTCTCGTATAGGAACGGATTCCGTTCTGTACCGCATGATACAGAATATGGCAAACAGCCCCATCGCTATACCGGTCTTTATCTTGGCATCACCCATGAGATGTATAAGCATGAAAATGCAGAATCCCACCAGTATGAACGTGAAAAAGAAATCCTTCCTCCGGCTCTTCGGAAAATAGAAGGCACGCGCAATGACTACAGTAAACACTGTGTTGATCACTAATCTGATAAGAAGATCGATAAGACGGCACGTGTCGCTCGTCAGCACCGACAAGAAGTAGTTGATTGAGTCCATGTCTTTTTTTAGGCATAACAGTCTGAACACTTGTCATGCTTTTGAATTGATTTTTGCTAATTGGTTTAATTTTTGTTTGAAATTATTTTGTTTCAGGCCCTTGTCCGTCATAGCCATTCCAATGCAGCATTTGCTGAATCCTGTAGGATGGACATGTATGTCGCGCAGCAAACTGCATATGGGAGAGAAAATATTGCCATCGCGCTTCAGTTCTATAATGACTATGTTGCCTGTATCACAGTCATTGCCGGTCTCCATATTATGAAACCGCACGTTGAAGTCGATGGTAAGCCGTTCTGTTTTTCCGTAATTGACAAGCGTTATACGGTCGAACCTGTTTTGTACAACCGGATGCAGCTCCGACAAACTTATTCCGGTACGTGTCCAGACAAGTTCGTCGGCCTCGACAGAGTTCATGCCGTCCTCCAAAGAAGCCACTCTTACCCTCTTTTTCTTCGTACGCAGATGATTGTTCTTGTTCTTCACTTCCAGAAAGGTAAGATCGCCTGAACTGAGATAAGTACGTACCCGGACCTTTACCCTGTTCGCCCTGCCATTGTGATGCAACATGTACATCGTATGTTCATCCGTATCGAGATATGTTGTACGGTAGGGGCTTATACGATCACCGTTGATTTGCTGGACATAATATTTGTCTTGCACAAGCTTCAGCAGTTTCAGTAACTGGCTTTTTGAAGCCACGTACTTCGTGTCAAGCCTGTTCATCAATCTTATCGAGGACATTTCTTCCAAAGTTATAGGACTCATGTTCCCCAATAAGTCTTTTATCAATATATCTGCATTCTCGTTCATGGTCAGATTATCCTTTATGCCCTGTATCATATCAGGATTCGTTTCGTCCGGTTAAGAAATGTTTTTACAAATATAATAAAATTGTTCCGAAAGTATTTCTTTTTTGTCCGAAATATGCTCAAAAACTTATTTGGAGTACCTTTTTTACCTTTTTACATACATTGAAGGGTATATATCGGAGGAGAAGAAGAAAGAAACTCGCGTAAATAATGCAAAAGCAGGGGGTGAGGGTGGCGGATTCATAGACTCTTCTTGTGATTTTGATGATTTAAAGCTGTCGTCTTCACAGACTCCTCCGTCGCTTCGCGCCACGCCCTCCGTCGCAAGCTCCCCCAAT